>CALXJZ010000029.1 GCA_944388745.1 uncultured Clostridia bacterium | reverse complement strand
TTTTATTTGCAAAATTTTTTTAAAATCTTTTATTCATTTACTATATTTATAATAATTTTTGTCTGCATATTTTTTATACCATATTTTAGCTCAGGATACAATTCTAATTCAAATATTTCTGGAGAAATTATTGATTTTAATCCAAATGGATTTGTATGGCCTCTTCCTGGATACACTAGGATAAGTTCATATTTTGGAAAGCGTGTTTCTCCAACAAGTGGTGCTTCTTCTTCTCATTCTGGTATTGATATTCCTGCGCCTGAAGGCACTAAATTTATCGCAGTAGCAGATGGTGAAATTACTTTTACTCAATTCTTGGGTGCTGGTGGATATACTATTACTCTTTCTTTTGGAAATTTTAGAGTTACTTATTGTCATTGTTCTCCGAATTATATTGTAAAAGTTGGTGATACAGTTAAACAAGGACAAGTTATTGGTACTGTTGGTCCTAAATATGTGTATGGTGTTAAGGGTAATCAATATTTTGATTCTAGTGGAAGGCCTACAAATGGTGCTACAACTGGTTGTCATCTTCATCTTGGAATTAGAATTGACGGGAAATATCAAAATCCTTTAGATTTCTTTTAGATATTATTTGCCACAAAAAAATCGACTGCATTAGCCGATTTTTATATAATTAAGGTCTGTCCCCTAATCCCTAATATTAGGGATTTTTAGGACCGTCCCTAAATCCCTCTTTTACATATCATCTTCTTCGCCCTCTTCATCGCATCCATGACAACCTCCACAACTACCGTTGCAGTTATGACCATCATTTTCTTCAGTGTCACCTGTCCAGTCTAGCTCTATTACGTTTTGACATTCTGGGCAAGTTATTTCTGTTTTATTTTCATCTATATCTATGAAAAATTCATAATTACAATATGGGCATACGATTTCAAAATCAAATCCATCTTCTGAGTATATGTCTTTTTCTATATTATCTATTACTTGTTGCATTTTTCCCATTTTGTCATCTAATTCTTTTTGTGTATTTTCTAATTTTTCAATTTGTTCTTTTTTATAGTCCATAATATAGTCCATTTGGTCTAATATTACGTCTAAAAAAGAAGCAAATCTTCCTTTTATATATTCTAAATCTTGTGGGTCTTTTATATTTTTTTCTATGTCATCTAAAAAACTTTTGTATTCGTTTTTTAATATTCCCATTTTGTTAATCACCTTTCTTTATACTCTTTCCATGTATTCACATGTTCTAGTGTCTATTTTTATTACATCTCCAATGTTTACGAATAATGGAACTTGAATTTCTAATCCAGTTTCTAGTTTTGCTGGTTTTCCTGAAGTTGTTGTTGTGTTTCCACTAAATCCTGGTTCTGTATATGTAACTTCTAATTCAACAAATGTTGGTGGTTCAACTGCAAATACATTTCCTTTGTATGAAAGTATTGTTACTTCCATATTTTCTTTTAAGTATTTTAAACAGTCTCCTAATTGTTCTTCATTTAATGGTATTTGGTCATATGTAACATTATCCATAAAGTAGTATAAATCTCCATCATTATATAAATATTGCATTGCTTTTTTCTCTATTTCTGCTGCTGGGAATTTATCTGATGGGTTAAATGTTTTTTCTAATGTTGCTCCTGTTATTACATTTTTTAATTTTGTTCTAACAAATGCTGACCCCTTTCCTGGTTTTACGTGTTGAAATTCTACAATTCTATATACGTTTCCTTCCATTTCAAATGTTGTTCCATTTCTAAAATCTCCTGCTGAATATACTGATGCCATAATTATTTCTCCTTTCAATTTTCCGTTTTTAAAATTAACATTACTTATTTTACCATATTTTTAGCTAAAAATCAAGCTTTATATTATAATATAATTTTTCTCAGATTTTGTTAAACTTATACAACCAAATTTTGTAATTTGAACAGTATCCTCAATACGAACACCAAACTTTCCAGGAATATAAATACCTGGCTCATCTGTAACCACCATATTTTCACGCAATTGAATATCTGAAGAATAACTAACATATGGAGGCTCATGGATTTCTAAACCAACGCCATGACCTAAGCTATGAATCAAGTCATAATTGTTTAATTTGAAATCATTTTCAACCATTTTAGTTAGTAATCTTGTACTTGCTCCGTCTTTATATGATTCTAATGTCTGAATTTGATTTTTTAATACTAAATCATATACTGGCTTTATTTCTTCAGGAACTTCTCCAACAAAAATTGTCCTTGTCATATCTGAGCAATATCCATTTACTTTACATCCCATATCTATTGTGATTATATCTTTTTCTTGTATTTCTCTGTTTGTTGGTACTGCATGTGGTTTTGATGTATTTTCACCTGATGCAACAATTGTATCAAATGATAATCCATCTGTTCTTTGCTTATAGTAATCTTCTATTTCATTTGCAATTTGTTTTTCTGTCATTCCTGGTTTTATATAATTCAATAAATATGAAAAACAGTTGTCTGTAATTTCACACGCTTTTTCAATGTTTCTTATTTCATCTTCGTCTTTAATCATTCTTTGTTTTTCTATTATATGCTCTGTTTCTACAAAGTTGTGAATTTTATATTTCCTTATATATTCTTTGTATTTAGCATATGAAATGTCATATTCTTCGAATCCCACATTTTCACAGAACATAAAGAAATTTTCGTAGTCCTCTTTAGATACATCATGAATATCATACACAATGATTTCATCATATAATGTTAATGTACTATGGACTGCTTCAATATATCTTGCATCTGTTATATATATATTGTCTTTTCTAGTTAAAAGTAAAATTCCTTCTGCGTCTATATTTGTTAAATATCTTATATTTACTGGATTTGTTAGTATTAATCCTTGTAAGTCTAAACTTGACATTTTATTTCTTAACCATTGTAACTTAGGATTCATAGCCATCCCCCATTTATTATTTTATATTTATACATATTTTTCAACTAACCTTGATACAAGCCTAAAGTAAAAATTGTCATTAACACATTTTTTATTTGTTCAAACGGAATATACATACTTAAAAATGTTGCAATTACTATAAATGGTCCAAAAGGTATATATTCATCTGATTTTTTGATTTTTGTTAGTAGTAATATTATACTAAGTATTGCTCCTATTAGGAATGAAACTAATGTTATTATTATTATATTCGATAATCCAAAATATAATCCTAATGCTCCCATTAATTTTACATCACCAAACCCCATTGCTTCTTTGCCATAAAATAGTCCTCCTAGTAATGTAATTAATAAGAAAATCCCTCCTCCTGCAAGCATTCCAAGTAACATATTTATTGTTATTGCGACATTTGACAAACCATACAAAAATGCAAAAATTATTCCTATCTCAAAAATTGTTAGATTTAATCTATTTGGTATTATTTGTAGCTTATAATCTATTACAAATGCTGATAATAACATCGGTGTTAATATCATAAATTTTATTAAATCAAAATTTGCAATTAATGTGTCTTTTATTCCATATACGTATATTAGTGAAACATATATTATTGCTGTTAGAAGCATTAAAATATAATTTGGTTTAAAATTCATTTTATATTCTGTTATTATGTCTTTTGATATAACTTTTTTATATTCTGGCAGTCTTTTATTTGCCCAATTTACTAATTCTCCTACTATTAATCCTAAAATTGCTGCTACTAAATAGTATGCGATATGTACATCATTTATATACATCTACTTTTTCTCCTTTGTCTATAATCCTTTTTCTCTAAATTTCTTTTTCAACATTTTTTCTAATGGTCTTTTCCATAAAGTATACCAAAAGTCTTTATCATCAATTGCATCTATTAATATTGTAAACATGTTGCAACGATTTCCACCCACTATATCTGTGAAAATCTGGTCTCCAACCACTCCTATTTGTTCTGGTTTATACCCTAGTTCTTTTTGCACCTTTAAAAAGCCAGATTTTAAGGGTTTTTTGGCAAAACTTCTATATGGAATTTCTAATTTTTCAGCAATGCTTTTTACTTTTGTTTTTTTATTTGTATTTGATAATATATATAGTTTTGTTCCTTGTCCTTTTAAGTCTTTTGCCCATTTTTCAATATTTTCTGGCATTTCTTTTTTGTAATTTATTAGTGTGTTATCCATGTCTAGTATTAATGCTTTTAGATGATTTTTTTGTATGAATTCTATTGTTATTTTTTCTATTTTATCAAAATATGCTTTTGGATATACTGATAACATTTTTCCCCCCATTTTTCTAATTATCAAGTATATCTTATCAATTTGATATGGTTTTGTCAAGGTAAAAATCTATGCTTTAGTTAGAAATTAAATGCTACTAACTCAATCTTTAAATTTTCTTGCCCTGTTTAACCGTAATTGTTTCAAAAAAATTGGTCCCCCTTTTAAAGATATTCACCAATTTTTTTGAAATCAATTACTAACGCGGGCTTTAAATTAATAGAATTGAGTTAGTAGCATTTAATTTTTTAACTAAAACTGTAACTATTTTTTCACTTCTCTTATTTGCAAAATCTATGATTTCCTATTGTAACAGTCATAGGTCTTGACCATATCCATTTATTTGTTGCAGTAGATGGATTGAAATAATATATTGCTCCATATGATGGGTCCCACCCATTTATAGCATCTTGTGCAGCTTTTATTGCTGTACTATTTGGTGATAAATTAATTTGACCATCACTTACCGCATCAAATGCTCCAGATTGATATATTACTCCTGAGATAGTATTGGGAAATGAACTACTTTTTACTCTATTCATTACTACTGCTCCAACTGCAACTTGTCCAGTATATGGCTCTCCTCTTGCTTCTCCATATATTAATCTTGCTAGTAAGTTTACATTGCTAGAATTACTTGATGAAGATGATGAACTTGAATTACTAGAATTGTATATTCCCATGGCTTTTAAAGTTGCTGGTCCTGCTATTCCATCAACTGTTAGTCCATTTTTTCTTTGGAAATATTTTACCGCTTCTAATGTTTGACTTCCAAATATTCCATCTATATTTCCATTATAATATCCCCATCTTTTTAGTTTTGTTTGTATTTGCCTTACTTCATCTCCTCTTGAGCCGTATTTAGATAGTGCTTCTACTTCGTTGTTTTCAAAGAGTACTATGAAGGCAATTATTCCAATTAGCATCATAGTTATTGATAATATTATTATTTTTTTCTTGTTTTTTAACATAATAAAAACCCCTTATTAGTAAAAACTTTTCTTTTATTTGGCTTTTCTTTTATTTTTATCAATAATTGGTTTTATTATTCATTTTTTATTATAGATTTAAAATTATCTTTATTTATAACTATTTATCATTTATATATCTAAAACAAGTTTCCTCTAATTTCTTAAAATCACATATATTAAATTTCTTTCTAGTTTCTTCTTTCAAGCCTAATTTGTATACTTCATTTGCTAATTTTTTTATCTTTTCTCTATTTTTGTTACAATAACGTAATTCTTTTCTTAACAAATTTCGATATTTTTCATCTTCTTTTGAGAAATCTTTTTGACTTAAATATTCAATTGGACATGGAAACATGAATGAAAATCTTAAAGATGATATTGCTTTTAATTTCTTGGTTTCTTTATCTTTATCCATAATCAAAAATGATGTATGTACTTTCTTATTGTATGAAGATACTGGTGCAAAATAATTAAAATTGTTGATTGTTAAAACTATTCCACAAAAAAATTTTTTATGTTTTTTGTATTCAATATTTGGAATTTTTTCATCTCCGTTTTCTTTTAGATATTTTATATATTCACTATCTACTTCATAAAATTTTAACGTCATATCATATCCTCCTTTCTTTTGGTCTATACGTTAAAAGGGGGGTAGTTAAAATCTAATTTTAACCACCCCTAAATTAACTTTCGCTTTTTTAATGAGTTGCGAAACACTCGAATATATTGTTCGCTTTTTTTTTATGAGTTGCGAAATACTCGGATATATAGTTCGCCATTTTTTATGAGTTGCGAAACACTCGAATTATGAATAGCTATTCTCTTTTAGTATATTCATTATACTATTCTTTATGTATTATGTCAAGATATTTTTGATTTTTAATTGGAAAATTTTGTATTTTGTTCGACTTTTTATTTTGAACAATATGCACACAAAATACTTTCCATTCCAACTTGTAAATCAATAAGTCCGTTTTTATATTGATAATCTACGTCTCTAAGTTTTTGTAAGATTTGTTCAAGTTCTTCTTGTTTAAAATATCCTGCTTGCATTTTATATTTATTAACTAAAAAAGTCTGATTTGGTTTCAAATTTAAACTTGATATTATATCTTTTCCATTTTTTAAAGCAATTTTTGTAAAGTATAGTTTTTTAAAATGATTATATAAAGTAATTAGAATTTTTTGCAAAGGTTCTTTTGCATAAATTAAATTTTGTAAAACTTGTAGAGCCTTTCCTGTTTCTTTTTTACCCAAGCTATCTGTTAAATCAAAAATTACACTTTCAAGTTTTTTTATTGATAGTTTATCAATATCTTCTTTTGTAATTTTTCCACCTTTTCCGACATATTCTATCAGTTTTCTAATTTCATTTATTAAGTCTTGCATATTAGTCCCACAACATTCTATGAAATATTTTAGTGTATTACTCTCTATTTGTACTTCATATGCTTTACATATAGCGCCAATTCTTTTTTCTATTTGTATTGGTTTTTGATATTCAAAATTGCATACTGTTCCATTTTTGTCTATTATTTTGTATAGTTCTTTTTTGCTGTCTGCATCTTCTTCTACAAATACTAAAATTACCCCTTGTTTAATTATATCTATGTTATTATTTATATAGTCAATTAATTTTTCTCTCATTTTTTCAAGTTCTGCGTTTTTTCTTTTTCCTTCTTTTTTGAGAAGTCCTGTATTTCTTGCTATTATTAGTTTTTTTTCATATCCGAATGCTGGTGTTTCTATATCTGATATTAGTTGATTGTAATTTGTTTCATCTATATTTATATAGTTTATCCCTTTTATACATTCTCCAAATATGTTTTTTATCTTTTTTAATGTATTTTCTAATAAAAATAGTTCTTCACCATATAAAAAGTATATACTATTTAACTTGCCTGTTTTTAGTTCTTTTTCTAAATTCTCTACACTAATCATAGTTCTCTCCTTAGAGAGGGATTAGGGGACGGTCCTAAAAATCCCTCTTTTTAGGGATTTTTAGGACCGTCCCCTAATCCCTGTTATAGTTTTTGTGCGAATTTTGCTGAATGTGCATGGCATATTCCTATTGCCATGCTATCTGTTATATCATCTAGTTTTGGTAATTTTTCTTCATTTAATATCATTTTTACCATTCTTTGTACTTGTATTTTGTCTGCTCTTCCATATCCTGTTACTGCTTGTTTTACTTGCAAAGGTGTGTATTCATAAGTTGGTATTTTATGAATTCTTGCTGTTATTAGTATTACTCCTCTTGCTTGTGCTACATTTATTGCTGTTTTGGCATTATTATTGAAGAATAACTCTTCTATTGACATTGCTTCTGGTTTATATTTTTCTATTATTTGTGTTAAGTCATTATATATTTTTTCTAGTCTTAATGGAAAAGACTCTTTTGCCTCTGTTAAAATTGCTCCAGAATTTATTAATTTGAACTTATTTCCCACATAATCAATTATGCTATATCCGAGTTATGGCAAATCCTGGGTCAATACCTAAAATTCTCATTTTGTTAATTTTCTCCCTTTTGATATTTTATATAAATTTTCTGTTGGAAAAGAATTAAATTTTGGCAAGGAAAATTTCATTTAAAAGGCAAGGGCGCATATATTTATATGTAACCGCGTTTTAAATGGGATTTGACGTAGCCAAAATTGTAATTATTTTTCAACTCGCTACCTTCCTAATATGATTCTAAACACCTCAGCCACACTCCAAGCCTGTGTTATACAACCTTTAGGCAAATATGGTTCTTTAGAATCATAAATTTCTGCAATTCCACCTATACAACCTCTATGATAAATTTCTTCTTTAAAAGTTTTAGTTGTTTTGCTAATTAAATCTTCTATTTTTTTACGTAATTCTTGTCTCTCTTCTAATGTTTTTGCTGCATATAAGCTATTTTTCAAGCTATCATAATACAATCCTAGAAGCCATGGCCATGTAATTCCTTGATGATAGCTACTGTCTCTTTTCTTTGGTGAACCTTCATATATTTCGACATAGTTTTCTTCACCTTTTGCTAATGTTTTTAATCCATATGGATTTAATAGTTTTTCTTCTACTGTTTTTATTGTATTTTTTGCTTCTTCTGAGCTTGGGTCTAATACTGGATGTGTTAGGCTTAATGCAAATAATTGGTTTGGTCTTATTTTAGGGTCTCCTAATACATCATATAGGCATTTTGTTCTTTCATTATAGAATCTATTACAGAATGATATTTTGCATCTTTCTGCTAATTCTTTGTATTTTCTAGCTTGAAAATTGAAGAAATGTCCCAATTTTTTTGTTAATTCTGCCATAATGCAATTTGCATTATACCACAAAGCATTTACTTCTATTGCTTTTCCGTTTCTAGGCGTTATTGCTACTCCATCATATTTTGCATCCATCCAAGTATTTTGTGTTTCCGGTGTTCCTGAAACTATTAATCCATCTGAATCTAGATAGATATTGTTATTATCTATATCTATTCCTGCACAATAATTTTCTATTATTTCTTCTAATTTAGGATAAATTTTTTCTTTTATGAATTTGTAATCACCTGTATATTTTAAATATTTTTGCACTTGTTCAAATAATAATAGTGATGCATCAACACTGTTATATAAAGGTCTGCCATCATATCCTGAATAACCATTTGGCACTAATCCAAATTGTATATCTCTTACCATAGTTAATAATAGTTCTTTTGCAATTTCAAATCTTTTTGGAATTAATAGTATGCCTTCAAATGCAATTAGGCTGTCTCTTCCCCAATCTAAGAACCATGGGTATCCTGCAATAATTGTATGTAATCTAAAATTTGGTCTGTATACTACAAAGTTATCTGCTGCCATTAAATATGTTTTTATTAAATCATCTTTCTCAATTTCCTTCTCTGTTTTGTTTTGTTTTCTATTATCAATCAACAATGATTCGTTGAAGATTTCTCCCGCTCTGATTATTTCATTGTTTATAAATTTTCTTACGCTTTTTGTTTCTATATTTGCTTCTAATGAGCATATAAATGTGATTTCTTTTTCTTCTTTTGGTTTTATTTCTATTTCAAAAACTCCTGGTACACTGTGGTTTTCTTCTGGATAAAATCCTCTTTTTTCTTCTTCAATGTAAAACATGTGTGCAAAAGTGTCATTATAGTGTTCTTGATAATTTCCATCTGAAATACCCATATATATTGGTGTTTCTGGATTGTTATCTATTACTACTTTTACTTTTTTGTCTTTTATTTCTTGTCTTAAATTAAAGTAATGGTTTGTATTCATTTGATGAAAGTCTCTAAAATTTATTACTGGTGCAAGTGTTAGTTTTGCTTTTTGACTCGCATTTTTTATTTTATAATATACACCAACTGTATTGTGACCATATTCCATTGCAATCATTTTAGTTATTTCAACATTTCCTATTTTATATTTAAAAATAGGCACATAATCTCTTCTAAATTCTTCTTGATATTTGAAACCTTCTGAAATATTGTTTTGACATACATTGGTATATAAATCGTATTTTTTGTTTCCTATTTCTATGCTTTCATCTAGTTTTGATAAAATTAGATGTCTTCTTCCTGGAGGTGTTAGTGGCGCAATTAATAGACCATGATATTTTCTTGTGTTTGCTCCAATTACTGTTGATGAACTGAATCCTCCGATTCCATTTGTTATTATCCATTCTTTCTTTAGTCCATTTTCTAGATTTAAATTTTCCTTCGTAATTTTCATAATATTTTCTCCATTTCTAATAATAGTAACTCATTTTGACAATGTCACATTATTATATCTGATGGTAAATTTTATTTGCTTTAAAAATTATTTTGTTTCATTTAATTTTTTTAGCATTTCTTTTCTAATCTCTTCTGGCGTCTTTTTTCTTCCTCTTGCACTTTTTGGTTTTGTTATTCTTTCTTTATCTTCTTTTAAATTACTCGTTCTTGCTTTATTTCTATTTTGTGTTGATATCTTTTCATTGCGTGATGTTGTCCTTGATTTTTTTCTTTTTACTTGGTCTCTTTGAACTTTTCGTCTTGCTATTCTATCTGCTTCTCTTATTGATTCTATTCTATCACTATATTTAGTACTAAATTTGCTTTTTCCTTTTCTTTCTTTTTCTCTCTTTCCAGCTTTTCCTTCTAGTTGTTTTTTCTCTTTTTTGGCCATTTTTTTCTTAATTTTATTTATTCTTTTTTCTTCTCTTAATTTTGTATTTAGCATTAAATATTGTGGGTCATTTTGTTTATCTTGATATTTTAAATCATCACAAATTAATTCGATTATAGACTCTGCAACTAAGCTTGGATCATGTCTAATCATATCATTTGATATCATTGATAAATTTCTTTGTAGGAATTTTATTCCTTTTATTGTATCTACGTCCTGTTCTACTAGGTCTTGTCCTTCTAAATTATATTTTTTGATAAATTCTGGGACAATTTCTCCTGTATCATATATACAATAATCTATTAAGCCTGTACCACAATGTTCGATAATTGCATTTATGTGGTCTGTAACACTATAATCATCTGTCTGACCTGGTTCTGTCATTATATTACTTACATATACTTTTATTGCTGTACTTTCTTTTATTGCTCTTGCAACTCCATTTACTAGCAAATTAGGTATAACATTTGTATATAAGCTTCCTGGTCCTATTATAATACAATCTGCATTTTTTATTGCTTCAATTACACCTGGTGCTGGTCTACAATTTGATGGACTAAGCATTATTCTGCTAATTTTTGTTAGTTTGTCTGAAACAACCTCTGGTATTCTTGATTTTTCTTCTACAATGTATCCATTGGCAAGTTCTGCAACAATTTTCATTTCGTCTAAAGTTACTGGCATAACTTTTCCAACCATATTAAATATCTGATTACTTTTTACAATAGAATCTTCAAAATTTCCAGTTATATTTTTCATTGCTGAGAAATATATATCTGAAAAGTTTAGCCCTCTTAATTTACCATTAGTAAATTCATAGTTCATAAGCTTGTCCATTTGTTCTTCTTTACTTGCTAAAGAAACTATACTATCTTTTATATCTCCTAATGGCAACATGTCTAACTCTTTTCTTGAATTTGTTGCTTCTTCTCCATAATCAGATACTGCAACTATTGCAGTTAAATTGCTTGTATAATTTTTTAATCCTGTTAAAACCGTATTTAATCCTGTTCCTCCACCAATTACTACAATATTTGGTCCTTTGTCATATACTGTTTTGTTAAAGATTAGAGAATTTATATTTACATTTTTCTTGTTTTCCATTCTTTCATCTGTTGCTTCTATTAAAACTTCTAATGTTCTTTTATTTAATCCTATCAGTCCTAATACTATTGCTATAAATCCTATTACAAATATTACTACTACTTTTCCTACTTCTTGAAATGAAATTTCTTTCATAACTATTATTTCAGCTAGTCCATAGCATGCAAGTAAAATTCCTATCAATATTAAAAACATCCATCTTTTCATTTTGTTGCTTGATTTAAACCAATGCATAAAGCCTTTCATTTTTACTATCAATCCTTTCCGACTACTTCTATTTCCAACTCTATATGCTTATTGAATTTTTCTTCTATTGTGTCTTTTATGTATTTTACTAAATCTAGCACATCTTTTGCACTTGCATTGCCTTTGTTTATTACAAAACCACTATGCTTTGTTGAAACTACTGCATCTCCAATGGAATATCCTTTTAAACCTGCATCATCTATTAATTTTGCTGTAATATAGTCTTTACCTCTTTTAAATGTACTTCCTGCACTTGGATATTCAATAGGTTGTTTTGTTTTTCTATATTGTGCATATTCATCCATTTTTGCTTTTATTTCATCATGTTTTCCTTTTTCTAGATTCAAAACTACTTCTGTAACAATATACGAATTACCTTTGAAAATGCTTTTTCTATATTCAAAATTTGCTTCTTCATTTAAAAATTCTTTTTCATTACCATTTATATCTACACATTTTATCTTTTCAACTATATCTTTCATTTCTTTGCCGTGAGCTCCAGCATTCATGCTAACTGCTCCGCCAATTGTTCCTGGTATTCCTGATAATTCCTCAAAACCTGAAATCTCATTTTTTAGACAAATTTGTGCAAGTTTTGAAAGTTTATATCCTCCACCTACATTTATTTTATATTTTTCTCCATTTTGCTTTATATCAATATATTCAATTTGTATTGTTAATGTAATTCCTTTTATTCCACCGTCTAATACTAAAATATTGCTTCCATTTCCTAGTATTGTAACTGGTATTTTATTTTCTTTTGCAATATTTAGTATTTCTTTTAGTTCTTCTTTTGTTTTTATCTTTATAAAGCACTCTGCTGGTCCACCTATTTTAAATGTTGTGTGCTTTTTCATGTCTTCATTATATAAAATATTATCTTTTGGAATTGTTAAATTTGAATTTTCTAATATATTCTTAATATTCAATTTTCCACTTCCTTTTCAATTTTCTATACTATATCATTTTTCGGCAAAAAATACAAGTCTAATTTGGTTAGTTTGGGGACAGGTTCGTTGTGACCATTTGTGGATAGTATAGGGACGGCACTTGATAAATTTTTATTAATCTTTAGAATTTCTAGTAATAATAAGAGTTTCTAGTAATAAAATATTATAATAATATATTAAAAACAACTTATATTTGTTAAAAAATATGTATTTTTTGTATTAATTTTCTATATTATAGATTAAAGTGCCGTCCCCATAGTGACCAAAAGTGGTCAGTCCGAACCTGTCCCCAAACTAACCAAAGGAGGAAATCATAATGCATACTTGTAATTTTTTTGTTTTTAAAGTTAAAAGAAATTTTTTAGCACTGATTTTTTTGGCTTTTACGGCTTCTTTGCTAATTTTTTCTGGTAGTAATCTTCCAGCTATAAAGTCAGGTTTACACTTGTGGGCAACTTCAGTTGTTCCTTCTTTATTTCCTTTTTTTGTAGCTACTGAGTTACTTATGCATACTAATGTTATTAATATTTTTGGAAGAGTGTTAAATAATTATATGAGACCTCTTTTTAATATTTCTGGTGAAGGTGCTTTTGCTTTTATCATGGGGATTATTAGTGGATATCCTGTTGGTGCTAAAATTGCAAGTAAGTTTAGAGAAAATAATATCTGTACAAAGGCTGAATGTGAAAGGTTACTTAGTTTTACTAATAATTCTGGTCCTTTATTTATTATTGGTACTGTCGGTATTTTGATGTATCAGAATACTGGAATTGGTATTTTGCTCTTTATAACTCATTTGCTCGGTTGTTTAAGTGTTGGCTTTATTTTTCGTTTTTGGAAAAAAAATAAAAATGATAGTATTGGTAAAGATAAAAAAGTTATTATGAAAAAATCATCTTATAATTATATTTCAAATTATGTTCCTGATAAAAAAACTGCTACTTTTTCAAATTTGGGTGAAATTATGGCTGAAAGTATTACTAATAGTATTTCTACTATTCTTTTAATAGGCGGATTTGTTGTTTTATTTTCTAGTATTATTTCTATTTTAAAAGCTAGTGGGATTTTGAATGTTTTATGTATGACTATTTCTCCTATTTTGAATTTTCTACATATTGATTCTAGTTTTGCTTCTGGCCTTTTAACTGGAATTTTAGAGATTACTAATGGTATTCAAAGTATTTCTTCTATTGCTTGTAAAAAGCTTTCTATTAATCTTATTATTACTGCTTTTTTACTTGGGTTTGGTGGTATTTCTGTTTTTTTACAAGTTTTTAGTATTACTGCAAAAACTGATTTGTCTATAAAACCATATATTTATGGAAAAATTTTGCACGGTTTATTTGCTGCTTTTTATACTTTTATTTTTATTCAAGTTTTTCCTTTTTTTAATCTGGATTTATAGATGGTTTTTGGCATATTTTTTTATTTTCTTCATATATTTTGTTAAGAAAATAAATTATTAGCACTGTTCTACACAAAAATTACTGTTCGAATTTTGAAAGGAGAAATTTATGGATAGAGATTTAAATAATAATCAAAGTAATTTTAATAATTTAAATAGTAACTATGGTACTGGCTTTATGCCTCCTTATACGGATTATATGTCTCCTAATGGTCAAATTGATTTTAATGAGATGTATAAAGATCCTTTTCTAAATCCTATGATGCAATATGAACAGGCATGTTCATATTATCGTTACCTTTGTTTGCAAATGGATTATAAAATTAAGTGTAAAGAGTATGAAAGGATGTGTAATACTTCAAATCATTCAGTTCAAAATAGTCAAAATTCAAATAATTCTAGAGATAGGAGATTGGAATAATTTTTAAACTTATAATATGTTTAATTTTTTATTTAGTAAATATATTTTAAATACTTTTCGGATATAAACTAAAAATGTCAAAAAGCAATAATTTTATCTGTTTTTGATAAAAAATTATTGCTTTTTTAATATTTAAAACTTTTTTATAAGGTCTGTCCCTTTTGTTTCATTTTGAAACAATTTGGCACGTCCCTAAACTAACAAATTTCTAATTTTCTGTATAAGATAATGACTTCCACCTTCACTATTATTTTGTACATTTTCAACCATACTTACTATTAAAAGATTTCCTTCTGCTCTATCAGTTGTAAAACAATTAAACCATCCTAATGTTCCACTTTCTGTATCTTCGCTAGATGTCTTTAATTCTGCTGTTCCTGTTTTTCCTGCAATTGTTAATCCATTTATTTTCATATCATTTGCTGTTCCATTTGGATTTTCAACTACTTGTATTAAATCTTCTTTTATTGTATCTGCTGCTTCTTTTGTAATAGCATTTTCTTTTAAGATTTCTCCATTTTTGCTTTCATCATATTCAATTCTTGGCTTTATTATATTTCCTTCATTTGCAAATGCTGAATAAATTGATGCCATATGTATTGGATTTACTAAAAGGTCTCCTTGACCATATCCTGTGTCTGCTAGTTTTGTTTCTCCTTCAATTGTTGTTCCATTATTGTCTGCATATTGTGATTTTGCAAGTGTTAATGGAAAGTCTAGTTGCTCATTAAATCCAAGTTTATCTAAACTACTTGCATAATCTTGTGCTCCCATTTTTAATGTTGATTGTGCAAAATATATGTTATCTGAATGCATTATTGCATTCATTAAATTTTTTGCTCCATTATATGCTGTTAGTGTTGTGACATTATAATTTCCCCAACTTGAATCTTTTTGCCAACTTGTTCCTGTGTATCCTAAATCTTCATCTGGGTTAATTGTTCCTAATGTTAAACCAATTGCTCCTGTAACTGGTTTAAATGTAGATCCTGGACAATATTTTTGTATAAATCTATTAAATAATGGTTTAGCTTCATCATTATTTAATTCATCCCATTGGTCATTTGTTAGTCCTACTACAAAATCATTTGAGTCAAATGTTGGTGTACTTACTAATGCTAATAATTCTCCTGTTTGTGGTTCCATTA
>CALXJZ010000028.1 GCA_944388745.1 uncultured Clostridia bacterium | reverse complement strand
GGGAGAACAAATATGTTAAAAAACAAATTAGGAATTAATAATCCAATAGAACTTGCAAAAGAAGAAGAAAGAATAACAAAAACGAAAGCAATAGAATTATTTAAAACCAAAAAGCTAGACACATTTGAAGTAGGAACATTCAAAGGACTATCACAAATACATAAATATCTATTTGAAGAAGTATACGAATTTGCGGGAAAAATAAGAGAAGAAAACATTTCAAAAAACAACTTTAGATTTGCATCAGCTATGTATTTGAAAGAAGCATTAAAGAAAATAGATAAAATGCCACAATCAAATTTTGATGAAATCATAGAAAAATATATAGAAATGAATATAGCACATCCATTTAGAGAAGGAAACGGAAGAAGCACAAGAATATGGTTAGACATGATTTTGAAGAAAGAAATAAATAAAGTAGTAGACTGGAGCAAAATTAGCAAGGAAGATTATTTACTTGCAATGGAGAGAAGTCCAGTAAAAAATGTAGAGATTAAATTTCTGATAAAAAATGCATTGACAGATAAAATAGATGATAGAGAAGTTTACATGAAAGGCATTGATGCAAGTTATAATTATGAAGGATACAATTTATACAATGCAGAAGATTTAGAAAACTAAATTTATAAATTTTAATCATTATGTGACCAAGGATTTTAAAATTCGAAATACATATTATACAATGTAATAAAAAAGGAAAAAATTATGAATAATGTAAATCTTTCAAAATCAAAATACTGCAAAGCAGTACAATGTAACAAAATATTATGGTAGATAAATATAAAAAGGAATATGCGGTAGATACTGCAGATGAAGTAGTTTTAGAAAATGGAACAGAAGTTGGAAATTTAGCAAAAGACATATTTGGAAAGCACATTAATATAGAATATTGCGATACAAAATTTAAATAAAATAAAATTTGAGTATTGGAAATATGGAATAACAAATAAAATAGAAAAAGTAATTGTAAGCGAGCCAAAAGTTGCTCCATATGCACTTGTATATGATAAGCAAGAATTTTATTTAATAGGAATAAAAGAAGGACAAGAAAAATTTTATTACTATAGACTAGACAGAATGAAAAACATAGAACAATTAAACGAAAAAAGAACAATAAAAAAGACATCAAGAGAAATACAAGAATTTGCGGAATCAACAGTAGAAATGTTTGGAGGTGATAAAGAGGAAGTAGAAGCGGATTGTAAAATGTTTTTGCTAGATACAATATTTGACCAATTTGTAAAAAACATAACAGTAAAAAAGAAGAATGAAAATGAATTTACTTTGATTTTAGATACTAATTTAATGGGATTTAAATTCTGGGTGCTAAGAAATATTGATGCAGTCGAAGTGATTAGACCAATCAAATTAAGAAATGAAATTAAAAAAATAATAGAAGAAGTAAAAGAAAAATATGATAAATAATAGGGGGTGCTTTTATGAAAGGAAATTTTAGTTGGGTTAAAATTGCTGAAAAAATAGCAAATAAAATATTAGAATATAAAGATAAAGATGAAGAATTAATGAAAATAATACAAGATATAAAAGTTGATGAAGAAATAAATAATGAAATAGAAAAAGTTAAAGTAGGAGATAAACTACAAGAGATAAACAATACAGATGGATTTACGGCTATGAATATTATTTTTATGAGGTCAAAAAATGCAGAGAAAAGTGCAAAAATAATCAAAAAATTTGAAGAAAAAACAGGAATGGATAAAGAAATTACTGTTGGAGGCCCTGATGGAATACCATATTTAAGGTCAGAGAGACTTAGGCTAACAAATGGTAAAGAGGAAGAAGAAGAATTAAAAAATGCTTTATGGGAACTTTTTGAAATAGCGATAAAATATGCAGATAATAATACAAAAGAAAATGAAGAAAAATTTATAGAAAAATTTGATAATGTATATTTAGCAAAGGAAAAATGTGATTTTAAAGTTGATATACCATTTAAAAAAGGATTAGCAGCATCTTTATACATTACAAGACCAAATACTTATGTACCATTAGATGAAAATACTACTAAGTTAGTAGAAAAAATATATAATAAAGAAATTAATGATGGAAAATCATATGTAGAAATGATACAAGCAGTAGCAAAGTTTATTAAAGAAAATAATAATTTAGAATATAAAAGTATTCCAGAAATGTCTGCTTTTGCTTTTAAAACTAAATTAAATAGTAATATTATGAATAGTAATTGGTATGCATGTGGATGTAAATATGATAATGTCAATATGAAAGAAATTTTTTATGAAAAAAATATTTTTGCAGTTGGTTGGGAAGAAATAGGAAATTTAAAAAATTATGCTGATATAGAAATGTTAAAAGCAAAAATAGAAGAAGTGTATAATATGCCTCAAAAAAGAACTATTACAAATGTAGCAAAAGAACTTAATTATTTCAAGCAATTAAAGAAAAATGATATAATAGTTTTAAAAAGTGCATCAAATAAAGGTGAAAATAGAAAAATTTCATTTACTAGAATCTTTGCTATAGGAAAAGTATCAAAAGATTTTGAAGACGGGTATAAAATAATTAAAGGGATAGGACATACTATACCCGTTGAATGGATGTATGAATATGGTAATGGAATAGATATTGATAATTTATCATTAACAGGTGCAATATTAGAAATAAGACCTAAAGATAAGAAAATAATAAATGAAATAGTTATAGAGGGTAAAAATGACATAGAAAGGTCAACTGATAAAATTGATTTAATTAAGGAAGATGCAATAATAGAAAAAGGAAAAAATGTTTTAGTATATGGTGTTCCAGGTTCAGGAAAAAGTTATAGCATAGATAAAAAATTAGAAAATGTAGATAAAGAACAAAAAGAAAGAGTCATATTCCACCCAGAATATACATATTATGAATTTGTTGGACAAAATGTTCCAGATGTTAATAAAGGTGTAAGATTTGAAGAAGGACCATTTACCAGAATATTAAAAAAGGCATTAGAAAATCCAAATGAAAACTATTATCTAATAATAGAGGAAATGAATAGAGGAAATGCAGAAGCAATATTTGGAGACTTATTACAATTATTAGATAGAGACGAAAGCGGAAGAAGTCAATATGACATTAGTAACCCAATATTAGAACAATATTTAAGCCAAGAAGCTATTTATATACCAGCAAACCTAATAATTTATGCAACAATTAATAATGCTGACCAGAATGTATTTAATTTAGATACTGCTTTTGGTAGAAGATGGGAGTATGAAATAAAATATTGTAATCCTAATGAAGAAGAGCAAGACAAGAAATATATTAATTCAGTAATTAGAGGTACAAATGTTAAATGGAATGATTTTAGAGAAAAAATAAATAGAAAAATTTTAGATAATAGCAATGAAATATATAATGCTGAAGATAAAAGATTAGGCTTATATTATATCGATAGAGATTGTTTAGCAGAAGAAAACGAAGAAATTCAAGATGAGAAAAAATACAGAGAAAAATTTGCAAACAAGATATTTAGATATTTATGGTTAGACGTATTTAAAAATTATAGAAGCGAAATATTTAAAGATGATAATAGATGTTTAGAAGATATAATTATAAACTTTAAGAATAACGGAAAAATTGAAAAAATTTTAGATATCGATTTAGAAGAAGAGGAAAATATTAATGAAAATCAGTTATAAAGTCAATGAAAGTGGTAAAGAATATGTAGGGATTTATTTGAAAGATAATAATGAACTACAAATTCAATTACCGATAGGGTATAGGTATAGTAAAGAAGAGGAAGAAAAAGAAAACAAAGAATTTAAGCAAGATATAAGAAAGTTGATGAAACTAATAGCTAAGAAAACAAGTATAGAAAGCGGTGAAAATACTTTACCAAGTGATTTTTGTTTCATATCAGCAATAAAAGTATTAGAAAATTATTTACAATATGGCTTGTATAGACAAACACAAAAAGAAGTGAAGATAAATGCAAAGGGAAAAGTGAATTGGAGAAAAACAATTAATTCTCAAAAAATATTTTATAATAATAAAATAATATATAATGACATATATGTAAATAAAACAAACTACTTTGCAGAGAAAGAAATTCAAGAAATACAAAAATATTGTCTTAGTAAAATATCAGAGATGATAGGTTTTATGTGGGATTTCTCTTTTAGTTATTTTAATATTGACTATAGTAAAGCTGAGATGATTAAATTATTAAAACAAGAATTAAAAGAAACAAACCAAGATATAAAAATAGAAATTTTAAATAATTTAATTGATTTTATTACAAAAACAAACTTCGAAAAATTAAAAAAAGGAAACATCTTTATTAAATATAAAGAATTTCAATATATCTGGGAAGAATTAGTTGATAGCATTGGAATAAAAGGAGAAGAAAAAAAGGAATATTTTCCGAAAGCAAGATATTATTATTTAGAAGGTCAGGAATATAAATCAAATGTAAAACTACAATTTCCAGACACAATAATAAATCGAGAAAATTTAAAATATATCTATGTGTTGGATGCTAAGTATTACCCAGAAGGTAGTTTGCCAGAAGAATATAGCATTTTCAAACAAATTAGATATGGACAACATGTAAATAAAATTAAACAAAAAGAAGTTATAAATGCATTTGTTTTGCCAAAAAAATTAGAAGATAAAAATATAGAGATAAATATTTTTGGTAGATTATTAGATAACAATACAGAAAGCGAATTAAAAAGTTATGAAAAAATATATGTAGTTTATGTAGATACAAAGAGGTTTATATCTAAACCAAAAGAAATATTGCAGGAAATAATTGAAAAATTAAATAATTGTCATAAAAGATATGCATTGCATGACCAATGACATTGAAAAACACTTGAAAATCAATATAATAGAATTATAGAGATTTCAAGTGTTTTTTGAATTGTACAAAATTTTCTTTCAAATAATTCAAAATAAAGATAAAGAAAAAATGCCGATGTTACATATGTGTTTTTTAGGAAATCCAGGAACAGGAAAAACAACAGTTGCAAGAATATTTGGAAAAATGTTTGCAGAGCAGAAGATTTTATCTGATGAAAATAAATTTGTTGAAGTACATGGAAGAGATTTAATAGCGAAATATGTTGGCTGGACAGCTGCAGTAACAAAGCAAAAAATAAAAGAAGCAGAAGGAGGAGTTTTATTTATAGATGAGGCATATAGTTTGACTCCTAGATATAGAAATGGATATGAACAAGAAGCAATTGCAACTTTAATAAAAGAAATGGAAGATAAAAGAGATAATCTATGTGTTATCTTAGCTGGATATACAGAAGAAATGTATGAATTACTGAAATCAAATCCAGGGTTTGAAAGTAGAATTCAATTTAAAGTACAATTTCCAGATTATACAGAAGAAGAATTATACGAGATTTTTAAATTAATGGCAAAAGAAGAGGGGTATAAACTATCAGGGCAAATAAAAGAAGCCATAGTCAAATATTTTGAATATGATAAGAAAAAAGAAAATTTTGCAAATGCAAGAGAGGTAAGAAATTTATTTGAAAAGGTGGAATTTGAACAAGCAGATAGAGTTATAAGAAATGAAGAAAATGAGAGATTAATAAAAAAATGTGATGTGGAAAATGCAATAAATAGAATGGATAAAATAGAAATTAAGCAATCAAAAATTGGATTTTGTATGTAAAATATAAATTACTTTATACAAAAGTATAGAGTAATTTTTATTTTTATGATATAGTTATTTGGAAAAGTAATATAAAAGGATACAATTCATATTTCAAAAGTAAAAACATAAAATTTAGGGGAAATTTGATGAATAAAATTATAGATAAGAAAAAGTTTAAAAGCAAAAGTTTAATGATTGTTATTTTTATAAATTTAATAATATTTGGAATGACAAATATTTTATTTGATATAAAATATGAGCAAGTAGATGATTTTATAATATATAATCTATATTCGGGATTAGACGGAACATATAATATACATGGAGTATATATACATCCAATAATATGTTTAATAATTGGTATTTTTTATAGAATATTTTCAACAATAAATTGGCATAGTATATTTTTATTAAGTATGCAATTTATATGTTTTACTGTAATAGGAAATATAATTTTAAAAAAACATAATAATGGAATAGCTGTAGTTTTATATACCATATTTGCAAGTGTTTTTTATGTGACAATGCTAATGCTTATTCAATACACATCTGTTGCAGCACTTCTAATATCAACATCATTAATAATGCTAATAGATATATTGGAAAAAAATAATGAAGAAAAAATAAAATACATAATTGGAATATATGTTTTGTACACAATGGGAATAATGACAAGAATGCAGTCATTACTAATAATTATTCCGTTTTTTGGATTATATTTTATTATAAATTTAATAAAATATAAATTCCAGAAACAGACAACAAAAGATAAAGTAATTAAAATGTTAAAATATTATTTAATATATGTAATAATTACAATAGTAGTGTATGTATCAAATATTATAATATATAATTCAGACGAAGTATATAAAAATTATATGGAATATAATGATATAAGAACAACATTGCATGATATTATGCCTCTGGACTATGAAGAAAACAAAGAGATATTTGACGAAGTAGGTTGGTCAAAGAATGATTATTATTTATTTTACACATTTAATTTTGGAGATGAAAATATTTACTCAAAAGAAAAATTGCAAAAAATTTTAGATTATAAAATACAAAAAGATGGAAAATACAATTATGATATAAAAATAGATGAAATATATAAAAGTTATATATCAGAAAGTACAGACTCAATCACATATATATCAATATTATTTATAACTTGTTTTATAATAAGTTTATTTAATAAAAACAAAACAAAAGAAAACATCTTAATATTTTTAATAACAATAGGAATGCATATTTTATTTATAATAATGAGTAGAAGCATGTTAAGAGTTGTGATTCCAGAATACATGATAGGAACAGCACTTTTAATGTACAATTTAAACTTTAATAAAAATAAAATAAATGATAATATAAGGAATAGTGCAATAATATGTTTTACTATATTAATAGTATGTACTTTTATAGGTAACAAATATAATTATGGATATGAAATAGAAAAATATGAAAACTATAAAGAATTAATAAACTATACGAACAGTCATAAAGAAAATGTATATTTATATACAGTACCATCATTACAGGACAGATATTTAACTTATTCTGTATATCAGATGTCACCAAAAGGTGCATTTTCAAATCTTAGAGTTATGGGAGGATGGGACATGTATACCCAAAACTATTATGACTTTAAAGAAAGATATAATTTAGATGGGAACTTTTTAGATTTATTAAAAGAAAATGTCTATTTGATAGATGGAGATGTATATTGGTCAGGAAAGAAATATACAAATTATAAAGAAAATGTACTTTTATCAATAAAAGAAAATTACAATATTGAAACTACATGTGAAAAAGTAAAAGAATTTGGAAATTTAGCAGTATATAAAGTACTGTCAAAGAACACAAATTAATTTTGTGTATATGATAGGAGGTCAAAAATTGGACAAGTTAGTATTAGTAGATGGAAACAGTATAATGAATAGAGCGTTTTATGGAATAATGGGAAGCAGAATGCTTACAACTAAAGACGGAACATATACAAATGCAGTATATGGATTTTTAGCAATTCTATTTAAACTATTAGAAGATATAAATCCACAATATTTAGTTGTAGCATTTGACTTAAAAGCACCTACTGCAAGGCATAAACTATATGAAGGGTATAAAGCAAATAGAAAAGGAATGCCAGATGAACTTGCAGAGCAAATGCCTATAATAAAAGAAGTATTAAGGGCAATGAATATAGACATAGTAGAAATGGAAGGCTATGAAGCAGATGATGTTTTAGGAACATTATCAAGATATGGAGAAAAGCAAGGACTAGAAGTAACAATACTTTCAGGAGATAGAGATACTTTCCAACTTGCAACAGATAATATAACAATCAGAATTCCACATACTAAAGGTGGAAAAACTGAAACAGATGAATATAACCGTGAAAAAATTATAGAAAAATATGGATTAGAGCCAAAACAATTAATTGATGTAAAAGGATTACAAGGAGATTCATCAGATAATATTCCTGGTGTTCCAGGTGTTGGAGAAAAAACAGCTTTATCATTAATTCAAAAATATGGTTCAATCGAAAACTTATATGATAAGTTAGAAAAAGGTGAAGATGATTTAAAAGGAAAGCAAAAAGAAAAAATTGAGCAAAATAAAGATTTAGCATTTTTATCAAAAACATTAGGAACAATCAATTTAGAAGTACCAATTACAGATACTTTAGAAGATTTTAAAGTAGAAGAATGGGATAAAGAAAAAGTATATGATTTATTTAAAATGCTAAATTTTAAAAGATATATTGAAAGATTTTCTTTACAACCAGGAGAAAGTGATAATTCAGAACAAGAAAAAGATGAAATAGAAAATTTGAAAATTGTAGATAAAAGTTTAAATGAAATCATAGAATTAGTAAAGAACCAAAAACAGATGATATTCTATTTAGATACTAAACTAGATGAAAACTCTGAAAAAATTATAAAAGAAAAAATATCTAGTATTGCAATATATGATAATGTAAATAAAGAAGCTATATTCTATAATTTCTCAGAAGAAACTGAAATACAAGCACTTAAAGAAATCTTAGAAAACAATGAAATAAAAAAGATAAGTATTAATTTAACAAAAACATATATACTATTAAAACAAGTAGATATTACATTAGATGGAATATATTATGATATATCAATCGCATCATATATATTAAATCCAAGTAATAATAAATTAGAAATAGAAAATTTACTAGATAGATTTTTAGAAATAGATACTAGTAAATTAGCTTCAAAAGAAGAAACAACACAAATAAATCTATTTGATGAAATACCATCAGTAGAACAAGATAAAGAAAAGTGTGGTAAATATAGTTATGCGATTTCAAAAATAAAAGATATAACTGAAAAGAAATTAGAAGAAATAGATGCTTTAAAACTATTTAATGAAATAGATATGCCAACAGTTGAAGTATTATCAGATATGCAATGGAATGGTATGTATGTTGATGAAAAAGAATTAGAAGAATTTGGTCAAGAGTTAAAAGATAAATTAGAAATCTTGACAAAAGAAATATATGAAATGGCAGGACAGGAATTTAATATTAATTCAACAAAACAATTAGGAGAAATTCTTTTTGAGAAAATGAAATTGCCTGTTATAAAAAAGACAAAGAGTGGTTATTCAACAGATGTTGATGTTTTAGAAAAATTGAAAAAACAAGACCCTATAATCGAAAAAATATTGGATTATAGACAATTAATGAAGCTAAATTCAACATATATAGAAGGATTAAAACCATATATAAATCCAAAAACAAAAAGAATACACTCATTTTTCCATCAAACAATAACAGCTACTGGAAGAATAAGTTCAACAGAACCAAATTTGCAAAATATTCCAACAAGATTTGAATTAGGAAAAAGAGTAAGAAAAGTATTTAAACCTGAAGATGGAAAAGTATATTTGGATGCAGACTATTCACAAATCGAGTTAAGAGTTTTAGCTCATATTTCTGGTGATGAACATATGATACAAGCATTTAAAGAAGGGCAAGATATTCATAAACAAGCTGCATCAAAGGTGTTTAAAACACCAATTGATGAAGTAACAAAGGAACAAAGAAGTAATGCAAAAGCTGTTAATTTTGGTATAGTTTATGGAATTAGTGATTTTGGATTAGGTGAACAGCTTGGAATTTCTAGAAAGTTAGCTAAACAATATATAACAGAATACCTTGAACAATATGCAGGAATAAAGAATTTTATGGAGAATATAACAGAAGAGGCAAAAGAAAAGGGATATGTTGAAACTTTATTTCATAGAAGAAGATATATTCCGGAACTGAAGTCTAATAACTATATGGTTAGACAGTTTGGCTCAAGAGCAGCTATGAATACACCTATTCAGGGTACTGCTGCAGATATTATGAAGATTGCAATGATTAAGGTTTATAGAGAACTTAAAAAGAGAAATCTTAAGTCTAAGATTGTTTTACAGGTTCATGATGAAATGATGTTAGAGGTTTTACCAGAGGAGAAGGAAGAGATTAAGACTATGATGAAGGATGCTATGGAGTCTGCAGCTAAACTTGATGTTCCTTTGATTGCTGAGATTTCGGAAGCTAGTAATTGGTACGATTGCAAATAGTTCTGGTTGAAAAATAATTACAATTTTGGCTGTGCGCAGTGGCGAACTTCGCTTGAAATTTAATCAACGTACAAATAGTACGCCTCATAAATTTCAAACTCATTTTCCTTGCCAAAATTTAATTCTTTTCCAACAATTAGGTTGTACTGCGCATTCGTGATTAAAAAAATATAATATTATCTTGGTCTAGACAGACAAAAAAGTAAAGTTGATTTTAATTAAAGGGGATATGAATGTTTAATAAAAAAATGAAGGAGGAGAAAATTTGAAGAACAAAAAGTTACTTATTTTTTTAGCAATAGTTGTAGTTATAGTTGTTTTTCTAATTTTTGCAAGAATTCCTATTCTAAAGATAATATATCCACGTACATATGAAGAAGCGGTTTTGATATATAGTGAAGAATATGGAGTAGATGATAATTTAATTTTAGCACTTATTAAAGCTGAAAGTAATTTTGATGCAAATGCAATTTCTAATAGAAATGCAATTGGTCTAATGCAGTTAATGGAAGAAACAGCAAAAGATGTTGCTAATCAAAATGGTATTGAATTAGATGATGAAAATATTGAGCAAGAACTTTCTGATGTATATAAAAATGTGCAGATAGGCACAGCTTATTTAGCTGCTCTTTTAAAAAGATATGAAAATAAAGAAATTGCTTTAGCTGCATATAATGCTGGTATTGGTACTGTTGATAACTGGATAGACAAGGGTATTATAAAGGCAGATGGTTCAGATATTGAGAATATCCCTTATAAAGAAACAAATTATTATGTTAGAAAAATTTTGAGAGATTATGAGTTTTATAATAATTTATATTAGATATCTATGAAAAATGCAAAAAAACTTCAAAAGTTATCTATGAAAAATGCAAAAACTTTTTAAAGTATATCTGCAAAAAATGCAAAAATATTATTGACAAATACTATTATATCCTTTAAAATATAGTAAAAGGAGAACTGTTATGGAAAGAAAGATATATAAAGAGTTATTAAATTGGAAAAATAATAATATTGAAATGCCATTAATGGTGATTCGGAGCAAGACAAGTAGGTAAAACATATATAATAAAACAATTCTGTGAAAACGAATTTGAAAAATATGTTTATATAAATTTGTTTGAAAGTGAAAACATTGTTGAATTGTTTGAGAGAAAAATTTCTATTATCGAAAAAATAAAATTATTAAAAGTTATTTTAAAAAGTGAAAGAAATATAGATATAGACTTTGAAAATACAGTTATTTTCTTTGATGAAGTACAAGAAAGTGAAGAAATAATAAGCAGTTTAAAATACTTTAATGAATCAGAAGTGCCATATAAAATAATTTGTGCAGGAAGTTTATTAGGAGTAAAATTAAAAAGAATGACCAAAGCATTTCCTGTTGGAAAAGTAGATATTATAAACATGCGGACCAATGGACTTTGAAGAATTCTTAATGGCAGCTAGTCGGAAATGATGTAATTGATATTTTAAAAGAACATTATGATAAAAATATTCCTATGATAGATGTAGTACATAATGAATTACTTTCATTATATAGATTATATCTTTGTGTTGGTGGAATGCCAGCTTCAATAAATAATATTTTAAATGTTGATAAAGACATTATGAATTATAACAAGAAAATAATAAAAAATATTATTAGTGGATATTTAAGTGATATGAAGAAATATGTAAAAGATGCAACTGAAACTGTTAGAATAGAAAACATATATAATTCAATCCCAACACAAATAGGAAATAAAAGTAATAAATTCCAATATAGCAAAGTAAGAAGTGGAGCAAGAAGTAAAAATTATGAAACAGCATTACAATGGTTATTGGCTAGCAAATTAGTAAACAGAACATGTTTATTGAAAACACCACAAAATCCACCAGAAGCATTTAAAGATGAAGAGATTTTTAAGTTATATCTAAGTGATGTAGGAATTTTAAATTCAGTTTTGGATATTAAATTTGAAGATATTATACTAGATAAAGAATTCGTATATAAAAGTGATATAGTTGAAAATTATGTACAACAACAACTAAATGTTAATTTTGAACATATTTACTATTGGAAAAATGATAATACTGCCGAGGTTGATTTTATTGTACAAAATGAAGATGGGCTTATACCAATTGAAGTAAAAGCAGGTGATACAGTAAAATCTAAAAGTTTGAATATGTATATGAAACAATTTAAACCACAATATGGAATAAA
Organism: uncultured Clostridia bacterium; assembly: GCA_944388745.1. Classification (GTDB taxonomy): domain Bacteria; phylum Bacillota; class Clostridia; order TANB77; family CAG-508; genus CAG-269. The sequence continues at coordinate 3,785 of CALXJZ010000028.1, read as the reverse complement.
ACTATGTACTAAAAATTTTGGCTATGTAAATGGATTAAAGACAGTACCTTTATATGCAACATTTTTAATTAAGTAAAAGGAGAATGAAAAAATGCCAATAGAACAAATAATATTTACATTCATTTCATTTGCAATATTTGTGCTGATGTTTTTTAGAATGATAAAAAACAATGACACCACATATGTTGTTATTCTAGTTTTAGAAGCAATGGGAATAGCTTTAAACTTTTTAGAAGTGCTATTTAATATAAAACTAAATATGATATTTGTAATAATAAAATACATATTAGCAATCTTATTACCAATACTAATTATAATATTAGAAAAAAAAGGAATATCTTTACTAGAAATGGTAAATATTCAAAAAGCTAAAATAGCAATGAATTTAGGAGACAATAAAAAAGCAAAACAAGCATTATTAAAAATATTAGACAAAAATCCAAAAAGTTATAAAGCACATTTAATGTTAGCACAAGTATATGAAAATGAAGGTGGAATGAGAAAAGCAATAGATGAATATGTACAAGCAATAGATTTAAATAAAAAAGACTATGATTCATATTATAAAGTTGCAAAACTATTAGATGGATTAGACAAAAAAGAAGAAGCATCACAAATGTTGTATAGTCTGTTAAATAAAAAGCCAGAAATGACGGATGCAAGTATGTTACTTGGTGAAATATTAATAGAAAATGAAATGTATAAAGAGGCAGTAAATGTATATCAAGATGCATTAAGATTTGACCAAGTAAATTACGATTTATACTACAACTTAGGAATTGCATACACAATGTTAAATGATTTCCAAAATGCAAAAACTTGTTATGAAAAAGCAGCTGAAATAAATTCACTTTTGCATAATGCAAAATATTCTTTGGCAGAAATAGCATTGATATATAAAGATTTAGAAGAAGCAGAAAGAAGATTTTTAGAGACAATTGAAGACGAAGAATTATCTGCAGATGCATATTATGAGTTAGCAAAAATATATTTAATTAAAGGGGATAAAGAAACAGCCATAAGATATATTAATACAGCAATAGATGCAAATTCTAAGAAAATAGTAGAAAAGGTAAAAAAAGACCCAATATTTATACCAATTATGGCAAAAATATCTATACCATTTAATTTAGAAGAACCCGAAAAAGAAGAAAATGCAAATAAGCTTAAAGAAAAAGAAATAAAAGCAAAAGAACATTTAGAGGAAATGAGTGAACTAACTAGAAATTTAAGCTATAATGATATAAATTTATTGAAGAAAAATGGAAAAAAGAAAGAAGATAATAATCTAGAGATGGAAAACGAAAAAGATAAAGAACAAAAAGAAAAATGATTTTGGGACGGAGAAAAAATCATCAAAGAAAGGGACGAAAGATATGTTTTGGGATATTATTAAATCAATTATATTTGGAATAGTAGAAGGAATAACAGAATGGCTACCAATTAGTAGTACAGGACACTTAATATTAGTAGAACAATTTTTAAAATTTGAACAAGTTTCACCAGAATTCTGGTCAATGTTTCAAGTAGTAATTCAATTTGGAGCAATTTTAGCAGTTGTTGTGTTGTATTTTAAGAAAATATGGCCATTTACTAAAAATAAAGAAAAAGCAATAAAGAAAACAGGAATATTATCATATTTTGATAAAAACATTATGACTTTATGGGGAAAAATCCTAGTTGGATGTATACCTGCTGCAATAATTGGATTATTATTTGATGATGTATTTGAAGCATTATTTTACAATCCAGTTTGTATAGCAATTGCACTAATTGTTTTTGGTATAGCATTTATAGTAATAGAAAATTGGAATAAGCATAGAAAAGGAGCAAAGGATAAAAATTCAGAAATTACATATAAAGATGCAATTATAATAGGAATATTCCAATTAATAGCTGCAATATTTCCAGGAACATCACGTTCAGGAGCAACAATTATTGGAGGATTGTTAATAGGTTTATCAAGAGCAAATGCAGCTGAATTTACATTTTATTTAGCTATTCCAACAATGTTAGGTGCAAGTCTATTAAAATTAGTTAAGTTTGGATTTGCATTTACAGGAGCAGAAATTATAATATTATTAGTTGGTATGATTATTTCATTTGTAGTATCAATGTTTGTAATAAAATTCTTAATGAGTTACATTAAAAAACATGATTTTAAAGTCTTTGGATATTACAGAATTATCCTTGGAATTTTAGTTTTAGCATATTTTGCTTTAGTGTAATCATTTATAGAAAATCAATATAAGAATTGTAATAAATAAATTAAACTACTTATATATTAATATAGGTAGTTTTTTTTACATAGAAAATTATTTTTATTAAGATGAAAATTAAAATTTTTATGCAAAAAATAAAGGAAACAAGAAAGGGTGATTCAAATTAATAAGTTTTTAGTTATTGGTGGAGATTTAAGAAATGTAGAATTGGCAAAGTTGCTAAAAGAAGATGGAAAAATAGTTTATACATATGGAATGAATGTTAATAGTGGTGAAAAGCTAGAAAACTTCTTAGAAGATATAGATGTGGTAATAGGTCCTATACCTTTTTCAAGAGATAGTTTAAATGTGAATAGTACGTTTGTAGAAAGTAAAATATTAATAAAAGATTTATTAGAAAAAATTAAAGGAAAAATTTTAATTGCTGGTAATATATCTAAAGATGTAAAGAAATTAGCAGAGAACTATAATATTCAAGAAATAGATGTAATGAAGAGCGAAAAATTAGCAGTATTAAATACAATAGCAACAGCAGAAGGAACTATAGAATTAATGATTGCAAATACTGATACAATTATTTTTGATAGTAATGTATTAATATTGGGATTTGGAAGAGTTGCAAAAACTTTAGCAAATAGATTAAAAGGATTAGTAAAATTAATTACTTGTGCTTCAAGAGAGGATGATGAGTTAGCTTGGATTGAGGTTTATGGTTATGAAAGATTTGATTTAAATGATTTTGTTAAGTGTCAAGAATCAAAAAAATACTTAAAAAATTATGATGTGATTATAAATACAATACCTAGTATGATTCTTGATGCGGAAAAATTGCAGTATGTAAATAAGGAGGTTTTATTAATCGATTTAGCGTCTAATCCGGGAGGTATAGATAAGGAAGAAACAAAGAAACAGAGATTGAAATTAATTCATGCTTTGGGTTTGCCAGGAAAAGTTGCACCAAAAAGTTCGGCTAGATTTATAAAAGATATAATTTATGAAGTTGTTACAATTTACATCTAAAATAGTTACTTCTTAACTAGGATATTATATTAAATATTTTTTGTACCTTGTTGTCGCAACAGAATGATTATCAAAAGAAAAATACATTTTTCTTTTGATAGAAAGAAAGTTGCTCCAATCGCACTCACCAAGGGCTCGTTTGGGCGCTACGCGGTACTGCAAAATTATTTAATATAATATCCTAGCTGTAAAGAATGTATAAAACAGCTGTGAATTGTAACATGAAGTTATTTTTTTAAATGAAAAAATTCTTAAAAATCTTGACTTAAAAATTTTAACTGTATATAATATAAACATAAAAATATAAGAGAATATTATTTACTAAATTGGAAATAATTATAAATAACAGAAAATGAACTAAAGAAGGGAGAAAAGTTTAATTATGCAAAAAACAAAAAAAGAAAAAGGAATAACACTAATAGCATTAGTAACAACGATTTTATTCTCTTATGACGAAAAGTTAAAGTTCAGTAATAGCAAAGGTTTCCTCCTACAAACAATTTAGTAAATTATAAAATTTTCACATATTTAAAAGATGAATTG
>CALXJZ010000027.1 GCA_944388745.1 uncultured Clostridia bacterium | reverse complement strand
AATTATTGTAATTATAACCCATCCTAACAAAAAGAAATCCCCTTTTATTATATCCATAATCATATCCATGTAATCACGTCTCTCTTTCTTATTTATTATTAACTAAATCTAAAATTCTCTCTAAGTCCTCATTTGAAGTATATTCAATTATTATCTTTCCTCTTCTTCTTCCAGCATCTAATCTAACTTTTGAACCAAAGAAAGACTGGAAAGTATTTTCAATATTTTTATATAATATATGATTTCTCTTTTGCTCTTCTTTAGTTTCTTTTACTTTAGACTTTTTCTCTACTTGTCTTACAGTTGCTCCTCTTTCTAACATTTGTATAGCTGTTTCATATTGTTTTTCTGGTGGCAACATTAAAAGAGCTTTACAATATCCTTCTGATATCTTTCCTTCTTTAACCATTTCTAATACTCGTGGCTCTAAGTTTAAAACTCTAACCCAGTTAGCTATTGTACTTCTACTTTTTCCTAATTTTTTTGCAACAATTTCTTGAGAAAGACCATAATTATCAATAAGAGTACGTATTCCTAATGCTTTTTCATAAGGATTTAAGTCCTCTCTTTGCATATTTTCTATCAAAGAAATTTCAGTATTTACTCTTTCATCATCCTCACGTATTATTGCTGGTATTTCAGTTAATCCTGCTATTTTAGATGCTCTCCATCTTCTTTCACCAGCTACAATACTATAATAACCATCTTTTTTACTTACTACAATTGGTTGAATCAACCCATATTCTTTAATAGACTGAGCTAATTCCTCCAAAGCCTCTTGGTCAAACCTTTTTCTTGGTTGGTCTCTATTTGGTTCAACTTCTGTTATTTTCAAATTTTTTAAAGTATCATTTTCTTTTACTTGTTCTTCTTCTGGTACAGGACCAAATAATGCATCTAATCCTTTTCCTAAACCTGTCATCTTAGGCATTTCAATCACTATCCTCTCATTTTAAGAATTCAATATTTCATTTATTTTTATATTTATGCCATATGTTTTGCTTTTTTCTCTTCTTCATTTATTTTCAAAAACTCTTTTGCAAATTTCATGTAACTTTTCGCACCTTTAGAACGTGGGTCATATTCAGTTATTGGCATTCCATAACTTGGAGCTTCACTCAATCTAACATTTCTAGGTATAACTGTTTTGTAAACCTTGTCTCCAAAGTACTTTTTAACCTCTTTTACCACCTGATTTGATAAATTTGTTCTTATATCATACATTGTTAATAAAGCACCCTCAATTTCAATTTCCTTATTTAAGTGCTTCTTTACTAAATTAATAGTATTCAAAAGTTGTCCTAACCCTTCTAACGCATAATATTCACATTGTACTGGTATTAAAACACTATCTGACGCAGTAAAAGAATTTAAAGTTATTAATCCCAATGATGGAGGACAATCAATTAACACATAATCAAATTTATCTTTAATTACTTCTAACTTTTCTTTTAATCTTTGTTCTCTAGACATCATTGATACTAACTCAACTTCAGCTCCCGCCAAATTTATATTTGATGGACATACTTTTAAATTCTTAATCATTGTTTTTTGTATTGTTTCTTCGATTTCAGTTTCACCTACCAATACATCATACAATGATAGCTCTACATCTTTTTCTACCCCTAAACCACTTGTAGCATTACCTTGAGGGTCAGCATCTATTAATAGTACCTTCTTCCCTTTTTTGGCTAAAATTGTACCTAGATTAACTGTTGTAGTAGTTTTTCCAACTCCGCCTTTTTGATTTGCTAATGATATTACTTTACTCAATTTTATTGCCTCCATTTTTAGTTAATTTTGCTTTTGTAGTTCAAGTAAAACTTTATCAGTAAGTTTTATGTTTTCTACACTATTATAATATAAAAATATATAAAAAAAGTCAATAAATTTTTAGAAATTTTTGTGAATTTTTCCAAAAATTTTACTGACTTTTTTGCTTAAAATATCAATAAAAAATAGTAAATAGTTGATGTACAACTCTACAATGGCTTTTTAGAAGGTTCTCCAGCTTTTCTTGGATATCTATTAGGTGTATTTTTAATTTTATCAATTAAAACAATATTTCTACTAATATCAGAATTTGGTAAATCAAATTCATCTACTTTTTCAATTTGTCCGCCTAAAATTTTGATTGCATTTTTAGAATTTTCAAGTTCTTCTTGGATTAAAGAACCTTTCATACTAATTACTTTTCCACCAACTTTAACAAGTGGCAATAAATATTCAGACAAAGTAGACAAATTAGCAACTGCTCTAGATGTAGCTATATCAAATTTTTCTCTATATTTTTTATCTTTCCCAAAATCTTCTACTCTTGAATGTATTGTTGTAATTTTTTCTAAATCAAGTTCATTTATAACTTCATCCAAGAAATTAATTCTTTTTTGTAATGAATCTAATAAAGTAATATCTACATCCTGCCTAACTATCTTTAAAGGAATTCCTGGAAACCCAGCGCCAGTCCCTACATCTACTACCTTAGTTCCGTCAGAAATATATTTAGAAATTGTTAAAGAATCAACAAAATGTTTTAATATTATTTCATCTGGTTCAGTAATAGCAGTTAAATTTACTTTTTTATTCCACTCTATTAACAAATTCATATAATTGTAAAACTGTTTTAGTTGAATTTCAGATAGGTTTATCCCCAATTTATCAACATTTATTATCAATTTTTCTTTAAACTCATTAAATTCCACAATTAATCACCTCTCTTTCATAAAATACTATCTGATTGAAACAGAATTAAATTTTGACAAGGAAAACAAATTTGAAATTTATGAGACGTACTTTTTGTACGTTGATTAAATTTCAAATGAAGTTTAACACCGTCAAAATTGTAATTCTGTTTCAATCAGCCTTTCATTTGTTGTAAATAAACCAACAAAACCGAAATATCAGCAGGTGAAACGCCTGATATTCTTGACGCTTGTCCTATTGAACGTGGTCTAAATTTATTTAATTTTTGCCTTCCTTCTAAACTTATTCCATTTAATTTTTCATAATCAATGTCATCTGGTAAGATTTTGCTCTCTAGCTTTTTAAATTTCTCAACTTGTGCCTCTTGCATTTTAATATATCCTTCATATTTTATTTGAATCTCTACTTCTTCCTTCTCTTGTCTTGATAATTCTGGTCTTTCATCATCTATTTCAGCCAATTTTTCATAGTCTAACTCTGTTCTTTTTAATAATTCAGACATTTTAGTTCCTGTTGTTAATTCAGATGTCCCATACTTTATAAGCAAGTCATTTACTCTTTTTTCAGGCTTTACAACTAATTTTCTTAATCTTGCTATTTCTTTTTCTATATTTTCTCTTTTTTTCTTAAATCTTTCATATCTTTCATCTGAAATAAGACCTACATCATGGCCTAGCTCAGTTAATCTTAAATCTGCATTATCTTGCCTTAATAGTAGCCTATATTCAGCTCTAGAAGTCATCATTCTATATGGTTCATTAGTACCTTTTGTAACAATATCATCTATTAAAACACCTATATATCCTTGTGTTCTATCTAATATTAAAGGTTCTTTTCCTTTTATTTTTTGAGTAGCATTTATTCCTGCAATTAGACCTTGACAAGCTGCTTCTTCATATCCAGACGTTCCATTTATTTGTCCTGCCATAAATAATCCTTCAATCCCCTTATATTCTAAGGATAATTTCAAATTAGAAGGGTCTATACAATCATATTCTATTGCATATGCAGGTCTTGTAAATTCAGCTTTTTCTAGTCCAGGAATTGTATGATATAAAGCTATTTGAACATCTTCAGGTAATGAAGAACTCATTCCTTGTATATACATTTCCTCAGTATCTAATCCAACTGGCTCAACAAATGCTTGATGTCTAGGTTTATCACTAAATCTAACTACTTTATCTTCAATAGATGGACAATATCTAGGTCCTGTCCCCTCTATTTTTCCACCATATAAAGGAGAGCGATGCAAATTTTGCCTTATAATCTCATGTGTTTTTGCATTAGTATAAGTTAGATAGCAATCCACCTGTTCAAAATCTTTAGGTTCATCTTCAAAAGAAAAAGCTTCAATTCCCTGGTCTCCCTTTTGTACCTCCATCTTACTAAAATCAATACTTCTACGGTTTATTCTAGCAGGTGTTCCAGTTTTAAATCTAACTAAATCTATTCCTAATTTTTTAAGACATTCTGATAACTCATTTGCTGCAGCAACCCCATCTGGTCCACTTTCTTTGCTATAATCTCCAATAAATATCTTTCCCTTTAGATATGTACCAGTTGCTAAGATAACAGCCTTAACTTTATAAACTGCTCCAACGTCAGTTTTAATCGCCGTTACTTTGCCATTTTCAACTACAATATCCACAATTTCTCCCTGTTTTACCTCAAGATTCTCTTGTTTTTCTAAAGTATGTTTCATTTCAGCTTGATATTTCTTCCTATCTGCCTGAGCTCTCAATGAATGCACAGCTGGTCCTTTAGAAGTATTAAGCATTTTTATCTGAATCATAGTTTTGTCTATATTTTTTGCCATTTCTCCACCTAATGCATCAATTTCTCTAACTAAATGTCCTTTAGAACTTCCTCCTATATGTGGATTACATGGCATATTAGCAATCGCTTCTAAACTTATTGAAAATATCAAGGTTTTCATTCCTAGTCTTGCAGCAGCAAGTGCTGCCTCACATCCTGCATGCCCTGCTCCTACTACTGCTATATCATATTCTCCTGCAAAATATTCCATTTAAATTCTTCCTTTCTTTTTTCCTTAAAATCTTTATCCATTTATGATAAAATTTTTATACTTTTCTCTATTAGTTAAAATCAAAATTCTTACATAAGTTATCCACAACTTACCCACAGTTTTTATAAAAATGTTTCACAGCGAAAATTAAGTTTCTACACCAGTTGACTCTAATGTTCCACAAAATTGTTCCCTTCCTTGTGAAACAGAAAATCACGTTTTATTTCAATATTAGTAAAAATTTAACCAAAAGTTATTAGCTATTAATTTCATTTTTGTTAAAAGTCTATATTTTAATAGATTTATTAAATATACGTTTATTTTTACTTTTAAATTAATTTAATCTTATTTTTATGTATACATGTATTTTTGTTTTGTTTTTTTATTCTCTGAAACCGTTGCCGCTCTAGATTATTTTACTGTTTAATTTAATTTTTACCAATCAGTTTGTTCGTTTACTAATTTTTTTCATGTTTTACTTATCTGATACATCCCGTCATTTTCCTTGATTTATTCGAGTTTTTTCGACATTTTTCGCACTTGATTTTTTACGTTTTTTATTAAATCACTATTTCATTTTTTATATATTTTTTTGTTTTTAAAGTTGATTTATTAAAAAAATTATATTTTTAATTACACCTCTTTTAATCAAATAATAAAAATGCACAAATTCCTTTTCAAAATCGTTTCTAATCAATTTTAGTTGCTTTAATATAAAATTAGTCGTTTAAAATATCAAATCGTCTTATTTTTGATTCTCGTCACTATTTTCCTAAACAAAATTTAGAAAAGATTTCATCAATTATATCTTCACTCACTTCATCACCAGTAATACTTCCTAAATCCTCTAAAATTTCCTTGATAGAAATAGCAACAATATCTAATGGCATATTATTAGACATAGTATTTTTTGTCTCTTGAATATGCTCAATTGCTTTTGTTATCAAATTCTTTTGTCTTAAATTAGTAATTAAAACTTCATTATCTAAATTAATTTGGTCCAAATTAAACAAATTAGTAATTTTTTCATACAACTTATCAATTCCCAAATTATTAAGTGCTGAAACCTTTATAATATCCTGGCTAACAGCTAATAATCTAGAATCGTTTTCATCTATTTGAGGGTTCAAATCTATTTTATTTAATAAAATTATAACCTTTTTACCTTTTATCAAGTTCAAAATTTCCATATCCTCATCTGTCAAATCCTTTGAACTATCAAAAATAGCAATAATTAAATCTGCTTCCTTAGCTATTTCACGAGATTTAGAAATTCCTATTTTTTCAACTTCATCTTTTGCTTTCCTTATTCCTGCAGTATCAACTAATTTTAAAGGAATTCCATTAATTGTTACAAACTCCTCAATTGTATCTCTTGTAGTTCCCTCAATTTCAGTAACAATAGCTCTATCCTCTTTCAAAATAGCATTAAGAAGTGATGATTTCCCTGCATTTGGTTTTCCTACAATAGCAGTTTTTATTCCCTCTTTTATAATCTTTCCATTATCAAAACTATTTTCTAATTTTTTTAACTTCTTTTCAACTGAATCTAACATATCGGAAATTTGTTTATTTGTAACTTCATCAACGTCATATTCTGGATAATCTATGGCAACTTCGATATTTACCATTACATCTAATATTTCTTGCTTTATTTTGGCAATCTCGTTTGAAAGGAAACCTTCTAATTGCTTAACGCCAGTCTTCAATTCTTTATCAGATTTAGCATTTATAATATCAATTACCGACTCAGCTTGAAGTAAATCTATTCTACCATTTAAAAAAGCTCTTTTAGTAAATTCCCCTGGTTCTGCAAGTTCTGCACCATTTTTCAAGCATAATTCTAAGATTTTCTTTAATACAATATTTCCTCCATGTGAATTAATTTCACACATATTTTCAGTTGTATAGCTCTTTGGAGCTTTAAAATATGATACTAAAACTTCATCAATTATATTTTCTCCATCAACAATATTTCCATATTTTATAGTATATCCTTTTATATCATCGATGTTTTGAACATTTTTAGGTTTAAATATTTTTTGTAAAACATCAAAACAATTTTTACCACTCATTCTAACTATCCCAATTCCCCCAATTCCGAGGAGCCGTAGATATAGAAGCGATTGTACTCATCATTTTTACCTCCTAAAAAAAGTCAAAAATCACATCTACATTTTACTGTAAAATCTGACCTTTGACCTCTGATTTTATACATATTTAATTACTTATTCTTCTTCAAAGAAACAATAATTCTTCTATGAGGTTCTTCCCCAACACTTGTAGTCTCAACCCTACTATTTTGTTGTAATTTACTATGAATTATCTTTCTTTCATATGCTTGCATAGGCTCTAATTTAATAGGCTTTTTAGTTCTAATAACAGTTTTAGCAACTTTTTGCGCTAAATCCTCTAAAGTTTTTTCTCTTTTTGCTTTATACCCTTCTATATCAAGTATTACACGTACTTTTTGTTCAATACCTTTTCCTGCAATTGCTGTCATAATACTTTGTAAAGCATATAAAGTCTCTCCTCTATAACCTATTAAATAACCTAAATTATCATTTGTTAATGAAACTTTCAACCCAGATTCTTCTGTACTAATTTCATATTTTGTATCTTCTGGTAAATTTTTTATAAAATCTTTCAAAAATTTTTCTATATTTTCTTTTGCCTTTTCTTGTTCTTGTTCTGTCAATTTAATTTCTCTTTTTTCTTGAATTTTAGCACTTTTCACATCTTCTTTTAATGTTAATTCTACTTTTACAACTCTAGGAGCTAAAATACTAAAAAAACTTCTCTTATCTTCATTTTCTAATACTTTTACTTCTACTTTATCCTTAGAAACTTTTAATTGTTTCAAACCATTTTCAATAGCTTCATTTGTTGTTTTTCCTTCTGCAATAATAGTTTTTTCCATTACTATTCCTCCTCAGTCTTCACAACTTTATTTAAAACTAATCTTTCTATTATCATTAAAATATTATTCATTAACCAATATAAAGCTAGACCTAAAGGTGCTACAAACGCAATAGATATAGACATTATAGGCATCATCCATGACATCATTTTGTTTGTCTGCATTACTGCATCCATTTCGTTTTCTTCTTCTTTTACTTCTTCTTTAACTTTTTCAGTTAATTCTTCACCTGTTTTTCCATCAATTAATTTAGTCTTTTTGTTGTTTTTATTCATCTGTTTTTGTTGCATTGCTGTAGTCATTCTAATTGATATAAATGATGAAAGTATATATAATGCTGGGATTATATAAACAGTGTAATCAGTCATATTTTGTTGTGGTACTTTACTTAAGTCCAATCCTAAGAAATTCATTTGTAAATTCATTTTTTCAATATTTGCGTCATCTGGATTTTTTTCTTTTAACCAGTTATATTCACGTATCAAATCAATTTCTGGATATACATTACTTACTTCTCTTCCATCTTCTTGTAATTGAGAAACATATTTATTAATATCATCTGTTGACATTTTTTCCATATAAGTTAATGGACTTCTAACTAGATAGAAAATTGATAATAATAATATTAACTGAATTATAGCTGTTAAGCACCCACCAAATGGACTAATTTTCTCTGTTTTATATAAATTCATTATTTCTTGATTTAATTTTTCAGGATCATTTTTATATTTAAATTGTATTACCTTCATCTTTTCTTGCATTTCATTTGTCTTTTTCATTGTTCTTTGCTGCTTTATTGATAATGGTAATAATATTAGTTTTATCAAAATTGTAAATAAAATAATAGCTAAACCATAGTTATTTACTAGGTTGTACAATAATTCCAGTAAATAACCGAAAATATTAGCAAAAAAACTAAACATTCTATTTCCTCCAAGCTCTATTTTAGCGGATCATAACCGCCATGTGAAAAAGGATTACATCTACAAATTCTACAAATCCCTAGCCAGCTACCTCTTAAAGCTCCATATTTTTCAATAGCTTCTTTGGTATACTCTGAGCATGTTGGATAAAATTTACAATGTACATTTTTATGTGATAAATAGCCTGATATATGTTTTTGATATACATTAATAAAAAAAATTAATAATTTTTTCATTGATTTACCTCAAATAAATCAGCTTTATCAAAAATATTATTCAGATCTTTTTTTATTTTTTGAAAATCTGCATCTTTTATATCTTTTTTCTTTTTCCAAAGAAAAACTATGCTATTTCCTACTTTCAATGTATTTTCAACTAATCTATAATTTTCTCTAATCAGCCTTTTTACATGATTTCTTCTTACTGCTTTTCCTGATTTTACACTAATTGCAATACCTAGAAAATTATATTTGTCAGATTTATTTTTTTTCAAAAAAACCTCTATATATTCACCTGAATAATATTTTCCTCTTGATAAAACATCTCTAAATTCATAATTTTTTTTTAACATTTTTGTTTTTTTCATTGTGTATAATCCCTTAAATTTAAATTTCTAAGCAGATAATTTTTTTCTACCTTTTGCTCTTCTTTGTTTTAAAACATTTCTACCTGCTCTATTTTTCATTCTTTTCATAAATCCATGTTCTTTCTTTTCTTGTCTGTTTTTTGGTTGATATGTTCTTTTCATTTTAGCACCTCCTACTGTTTTTGTTATATAAAATTCCAATTTCTTGGAACATTTTTGCATTTTTTCAAGTATATCGATTATACAATAAAATTTTCATATATGTCAAGTACTTTTCAAATTTTTTATTTTTTTGCTTTATGTTACTTTTTATTCGACATTTTTTGACATATTTTTGTAAAATAAAAAAAGTTTTCCACAGTTTCAAAGGGACTTATCCACATCTGAAAAAAATTTTCCACAACCATATTGACTTCTCATATCGAAATTTGTTATTATATGGGCATGGAAAAAAAGAGACGGTTTTTGCCTAAAAATAAAAGAATTTCTGTTCGTAAAAATTGGCTCTATTTTTACAAAAATATTACAAAGTTATCAACAGTTGTGGATAACTTTGTGGATAACTTCTAAAATGAAAGGGATGATGAAATGGATATTGACAAAGATGAGTTAATGGCTAGTATAAAAAAAGAATTAGAGCCTGAAATAACAAAAATTTCTTTTGACACCTGGATAGCACCACTTGGAATAAGAAGTATCGAAGGCAATAATATAGTTTTTACAACAACCTCTGAATTTCAAAGAGATTTTATAGAAAATAAATATAGACCATTAATTTTCAACACCTTAAGATTTATCACAAACAAAGATTGGACTTTTTCTGTAATTGATTTATCTAAAGAACAACCTGAAGAATCTAGCGAAGTCATTACTGATGCAGATGATAGTAATTTACAAGAAATAGAATCCAATAAATCTACATTAAATCCAAAATACACATTCGAAACATTTGTAGTTGGAAATAATAATAGATTTGCACACGCAGCAGCATTAGCAGTAGGAAATGAACCATCCAAATCATATAATCCACTATTTCTATATGGAGGAGTTGGATTAGGAAAAACTCACTTAATGCATGCAATTGGAAATCGAATTTTAGAACTTTACAAAAATTACAATGTTTTGTATGTAACTTCTGAAAAATTCACAAACCAACTTATCAATGCAATAAAAGATAACAAAAATGACATGTTCAGAAGTAAATATCGTAATATTGATGTTTTATTAATAGACGATATACAATTTATAGCAGGAAAAGAAAGAATTCAAGAAGAATTTTTCCACACTTTCAATGCATTATACGAAGAAGGAAAACAAATCATAATCTCTAGTGATAAACCACCAAGAGATATTCCATTCTTAGAAGATAGGTTAAAATCAAGATTTGAATGGGGATTACTTGCTGATATATCTTGTCCAGATTATGAAACTCGTTTAGCAATCTTAAGAAAAAAAGCTCAGGATGAAAACATTATAATTGATGATTTTATACTTTCAAACATTGCAAATAAAATCGATTCAAACATTAGAGAATTAGAAGGTGTATTTAACAAGATAGTTGCAAGAGCTTCATTAACACATAGTTCAATAACAATAGAACTAGCAGAAAAAATAATAACAGAATTCAAATATGAAAGTGAAAAAGTTATTTCTTGTGACTTCATAAAAGAAACTGTTGCTAAGTACTTTAGTATTGAAAAGGATGATTTGTCTGGAAACAAACGTTCAAATGATATTGCATTTCCAAGACAAATTGCAATGTATCTTTGTAGGGAAGTAGCAAACATGTCATACCCTCAAATAGGTATTGATTTCGGGGGTAGAGACCACTCAACAGTAATGCATGCATGTAAAAAAATAGAAAAAGAAGTAAAAGAAAAAAATAACACAAAACTAATTGTGGATAGTGTGAAAAACATTATTATAAATGGCAAACAATAATTGGCTCAATAGATACAAAAATTTTTTAAAATTTATGTTTGAAAAATTATTGTTTGGGAAGAGACCATTCAATCTCTTCTTACGGAATAGCCAGATTGGTTATCCACATACCCCTGTTGAAAACCTGTTGATAAACTGTGGACATCTCAATTTTCCACATTGGCAAGTGGAAAGTGTGGAAAACTTTCTTAGTTATCCACAGACTTATCCACATCAATTTTGCTAGGGATACAAACTTTCAACATAGTTATCCACATTATCCACAGGACCTACTACTACTACTACTAAAAATATTTATATAAATTATAAAATATATAAAGGAGGAATCAAAATGAAAATAGTTTGTTACAAAGAAAACATACTAAAAGCTATTAATTCCGTAGTAAAAGGTGTAGCATCAAAAACTACAATGCCTATACTAGAAGGAATTTTAATACAAACAAATGATAATGAGATAAAATTAACAACATATGATTTAGAAATTGGTATAGAATACGTAATGGAATGTGAAGTAGAAGAACAAGGAAGCACAGTAGTAAATGCTATAATGTTTAGTGAAATAATAAGAAAATTACCAGATACAGAAATTCATATAACATTAAACGACAAAAACTTATTAGAAATTGAATGTGAAGGTTCATTATACAAATTAGCAACAATGAATCCAGAAGAATTTCCAGAACTTCCAAAGATTGAAGTTGAAAATTCTATTGAAATTGACCAAACTTTATTAAAAAACATGATAAGAAAAACAATATTTGCAGTTAGTAACGAAGAAAGTAGACCAATATTTACTGGATGTTTATTCGAAATCGAAAATAATAAATTAACAGTAGTTGCAGTTGATGGATTTAGATTAGCACTAAGAAGCATATTTTTAAATAAACAAAGCAATAATTTTAAAGCAGTAATACCAGGAAAAACACTAAATGAAGTAAACAAAATTTTATTAGATTCTTTTGAACCAGTAAAAATAGGAGTTTCAAAAAATCAAGCATTATTCGAAATGGATAATTGTAAAATAGTAACAAGAATTTTAGATGGAGAATTTTTAAATTATAAAAATGTTATACCAAGTAATTGGGAAACAAGAATAAAAGTAAATAAAAATAATATACAAAATAGTTTTGAAAGAATAAGCTTAATCTCTTCTTCAACAGTTGAAAAAGAGAAAAAATATCCAGTAAAAGTTCAAGTAGATATTGGAAAAATAACAATTTCTTGTACGAACCAAACAGGAGATGCGAAAGAAGAGTTATATGTTTCAACAGAAGGCAAAAACCTAGAAGCAGGATTTAATCCAAAATATTTCTTAGATAGTTTAAAAGCAATTGATGATGAAGAAGTATATGTTGAATTTGGTTCAAGCATCTCACCATGTTTAATAAAATCAACAGAAAATAATGATTATACATATATGATTTTACCAATAAGATTAAAAGAAGATTAAAAAAATAGAAAAGAGTTATCCACATTTCATAAAAAAATGTGGATAACTTATTTATAAAATAATAAAAAATATATTTTAAAAAAATAGAAAAAATAGTAAAAAAAAGATAAAAAGAGAAAATAAAAGAAAAAGGCATATAATTTAAAATAAATCAACCTAGAAAAATTGTAAAAAATCGAGAAAAATATAAATGGATAAATTTGAGTTTGGAAAAATTAAAAATTTATATGTGGAGAGTTTATTCAGAACTGTGGATAACTCTAAAAAATTTTTATTTAAAAAAATAAAGAAAAAATTAGAATAAATTAGAAAAAAATCGAATAAAAAAGAAAAAAATAGAATTTAATAGAAAATTAGAATAAAAGAATTTGTTATTATTAAAAAATACATTTTATAATAGTAGAAATTAAATTAATATTTTCTATTGTTAAAAATATAATAGAAAAAAATTCAAATAAATTAGAAAAAATTAAAATAAAATAGAAAAAAATAGATAAAAATAGAAAATTAAAAGTTGAAAAAATAAAAATTAATCATTAAAATCAAAAATAAGACAATTTTATTTTTAAATAATATAATTAATTTATAAAAAAATAAATTAAAATAAAACGAAAATAATTTGAATTTTAAAAAAATTAGGAAAAAATAGGAAAAATTAGAATAAATTAGAAAAAAAAAGAAAAAAAGAGTTTATAAATTGTGGATAACTTATATTAAAAATAAATATAAAAAGAATTTAAAATAAAAAAATAA
This sequence comes from uncultured Clostridia bacterium, assembly GCA_944388745.1. Taxonomy (GTDB): domain Bacteria; phylum Bacillota; class Clostridia; order TANB77; family CAG-508; genus CAG-269. Next base: position 3,267 of record CALXJZ010000027.1, on the reverse strand, counting down.
ATTAAATGGAGAATAAAATGTGGATAAAAAAAATTAAAATAAATAATTTTAGAAATTATAAAAGTCAAGAAATTAATTTAGAAAAAAATATTAATATTTTTTATGGAGAAAATGCTCAAGGAAAAACAAATATAATAGAAGCTATTTTTTTATCAAGTATGGGAAAATCATTTAGAGCAAAAAAAGATAAAGAAATGATTATGCTAGGAGAAGAAAAATCAAATATAGAAATTGAATATGAAAAAACTGATAGAAACGGAAAAATAAAAATTGAATTAGGAAATAAAAAAATATTATATATTAATGGAATAAAAATAAAAAAATTAAGTGAATTATTAGGAAAAATAAATGTAGTAATTTTTACACCAGATGATATTAATATTTTAAAAGGTGGACCTCAAAATAGAAGAAGATTTTTAGATATAATGATTAGTCAATTAAGACCAAATTATATGTATAATTTAAATTTGTATTTAAAAACATTAGAACAAAGAAATAATTATTTAAGACAAATAAAAGAAGAAAATAAAAATGAAAATATGTTAGAGATTTGGGATGAAGAATTATCTAATTATGCAATAAACATATATAATTATAGAAAAGAATTTATAGAAAAAATAAAAAATAAAATAAAAAATATTCATTCAGAAATCACAAATAATAAAGAAGAAATAGAAATTGAATATTTAAGTGAATGTATTTCAAAAGAAAAATATTTAGAATTATTAAAACAAAGAAGAAAATTAGATATAATAAAAGGATATACTACAAAAGGAATTCATAGAGATGATTTTAATATATATATAAATAAGAAAGAATTAGGGATTTATGGTTCACAAGGACAACATAGAACAGCAATTCTTTCATTAAAATTATCAGAATTAAATATTGTAAAAGATGAAATAGGGGAATCACCAATTCTATTATTAGATGATTTTATGTCAGAACTAGATGAAAAAAGAAGAAAGAATTTTTTAGAAAAAATAAATGATGTACAAGTCATTATAACATGTACTGAAAAAATAGATATTGAAAATAAAGAAATTTTGGTATATAATGTGAAAAGTGGAAATGCTATAAAAGAAATAAAAGGATAGAGGAGTGTCCCTCAATCCCAGTAAGAGGGATTGAAAGAACGTCCCTAAATCCCTGAAGGAGGAAAAATTAAATGGAAAAATATGAACACAAGTATGGAGCAGAGCAAATCCAAGTATTAGAAGGACTTGAGGCCGTAAGAAAAAGACCAGGAATGTATATAGGAAGTACATCAGTAAGAGGATTACATCACTGCGTATATGAAATTGTTGACAATGGTGTTGACGAAGCATTAGCTGGATATTGTACAGAAATAAATGTAGTTATAGAAAAAGGAAATATAATAAGTGTAACAGATAATGGTAGAGGAATACCAGTAGAAATACATCCAAAAACACATATCTCAACAGCAGAAACAGTATATACAGTTTTACATGCTGGTGGAAAATTTGGTGGAGATAGTGGATATAAAGTATCTGGAGGACTTCATGGAGTTGGAGCATCTGTTGTAAATGCTTTATCTAGTTGGACAGAAGTTACAATTAAAAGAGATGGCGGAATCTTCTTTATGAGATTCGAAAAAGGGAAAACTGTTCAAAAACTAGAAAGAATAGGGGATAGTAAAGAAACAGGAACTAAAGTAAGATTTTTAGCTGATGATACAATTTTTGAAAGTTTAGATTATGATTATGAAGTTTTAGAAAAAAGATTTAGAGAAATTGCATTTTTAACAAAAGGTTTAAAAATAACAATCGAAGATCAAAGGGAAGAAACACCTAAAAAAGCAGAGTTTTGCTATGAGGGAGGACTAATTTCTTTTGTAGAATATCTAAACAAAAATAAAGAAAAATTACACAAATCACCTATATACATAGAAAAAGATGGAGAAGTACCAGTAGAAATAGCAATCCAATACACTTCAAGTTACTCAGAAAATATATATACATTTGTAAATAATATTAACACAATAGAAGGTGGAACACACTTAGAGGGATTTAAAAGATCATTAACAAAAGTATTTAATGATTATGCAAGAAGTCACAATATATTAAAAGAAAAAGATAATAATTTACAAGGTGAAGATATAAGAGAAGGAATAACAGCAGTTGTATCAGTAAAAGTAAAAGAACCACAATTTGAAGGGCAAACAAAAACAAAATTAGGAAATAGTGAAGTAACAGGTGTAGTACAAAGTATGGTAAATGAAGCATTATCAACATTTTTAGAAGAAAATCCTTCAGTTGCAAAATCAATTTTGGAAAAATGTATAAGTGCTTCAAGAGCAAGAGAAGCAGCAAGAAAAGCTAGGGAATTAGTAAGAAAGAAAAGTAACTTAGAAACAAGTACATTACCAGGAAAATTAGCAGATTGTAGTAGTAAAAATCCTGACGAATGTGAAGTTTATATAGTAGAGGGAGACTCAGCTGGAGGAAGTGCAAAACAAGGAAGAGACAGAAAATTCCAAGCAATTTTACCGCTATGGGGAAAAATGCTAAATGTTGAAAAAGCAAGAGCTGATAAAATATATGGAAATGACAAACTAAACCCAGTAATAGTTGCAGTAGGAGCAGGAATTGGAGCAGAATTTGATATTACAAAAATACGTTATGGAAAAGTAATAATAATGGCAGATGCCGATGTTGACGGAGCACATATCAGAACACTATTATTAACATTCTTCTTCCGTTACATGAGACCATTAATAGAAAATGGAAATGTATATTTAGCACAACCACCACTATATAAACTTTCTAAAAAAGGAATGGAAGATAGATATTGTTATACTGATGAAGACTTAGAAAAAGCCTATAAAGAACTAGAAGAAAAAGGAATAACTAGAGATCAACTTGGATTACAAAGATATAAAGGTTTAGGAGAAATGAATCCAGAACAATTATGGGAAACAACAATGAACCCAGAAACTAGAATCCTAGTAAAAGTAACAATGGATGATGCTATAAAAGCAGATGAAATATTTACTTTATTAATGGGAGACGAAGTTGAACCAAGAAGAGAATTCATACAAGCAAATGCAAAATATGTAAAAAATCTAGATATTTAAATTTATAAAAGAATAAAGAATAAAAAATATAAAATATTTAATGGCAGACAAAAATTATTGTCTGCCATTAATCATAAAGCTAATAATAATCTCAGCTAAAACTAATATATCTAATATACAAACCTAATATATATTACTATATAAATAAGCCAGCAACCAAACATATTAAT
>CALXJZ010000026.1 GCA_944388745.1 uncultured Clostridia bacterium | reverse complement strand
ATAATTGTAAGACCAGCATCAGCTACTTTATAGAATTTACCTAATCTTTCAATTATATATACCTCAGATTGTTTAACAATTTTAATTGACATGAATGCTATTATTAAAATAATAACAAGTAAAACTAATAAAAACCACATAATTTTATCCTCCTTAATATTTTTTTAAAATGTATTTCTACAATTTCTACTTATAATAAAATTTATTTTTGTGGTAAAAAATATAAATCTATTTTTTTACAGGTGTTACTACTGCTTTAACACCTTTGATTTCTAATACTTCAACTTCAGTTCCTTTTGGAATATCCATATCATTTTTTCCTACTGCACTCCAAGTTTCTCCGTCTATTTTAACTTGACCTTTTGAATTTATTGAGTCAATTTCTTTTGTAACAATTCCATTTTGTCCAATTATTGAAAATGCATTTGTTTTTACATTTTTTGTTTTTGCAAATTTTTTAACAAATGGTTTTGTTGCAAAAATCAATATTGCAGATGATATAACAAACACTGCTGTTTGAATTAGTATACTATTAGTAAATAGACTAACTATCATAGAGATTAATGCTCCTATTGCAAGCCAGAATACTAAAAATCCTGTTGTCATTATTTCTATTACTAAGCATACTCCTGCAATAACTAACCAAATTTGCCACATTTTATTTTTCCTCCTTTGAATTCCAACTATTACTATTATATCATAGTTTTGGAAAAAAAGAAATACTTTTATGTAAATTTTAATCAAAAATAAAAGATTTTTGATTAAATTGTTAAAAATCTTATTTAACTTTATGAAAAAACAATGGAAATATAACAAAATTTTGGCAAAACCCTTGACAAATCAAAAAAAATAGTGTAAAGTATATTAGCATTACAAAAAGAAAGAGGTAGTCAAATGGAAAAAAATGTTGAAATAAGCATACTATGTCAATTATATGGCAAACTATTAACAGAAAAACAATATGAAATCCTAAATGACTACTATAATAATGACTTGTCATTATCAGAAATTGCAGAAAATAGTGAAATAACAAGACAAGCTGTTAGAGACATCTTAAAAAAGGGGGAAAAGAAACTTTTCGAATACGAAGAAAAGTTGAATTTTATGAAAAGGACGTTAAATCAGGAAAAGAAAATAACAAAAGTTTTAGCTGAGTTGACAAAAATTCAAAATGATTATTCAGATAAACAAATAGCAAATGTCTTAGAAAACATAAAAAAAGAATTAAATTGTCTAATTTAGCTAACTAATTAAGCTAGTGCAACATGAACAAAGTTTTAAATTGTAAAAAATACTAAAATAGAAAAGAATGGAGTTGTGAAATATGGCTTTTGAAGGATTATCTTCTAGATTACAAGAAATAACAAGAAAGATCAGAGGAAAAGCAAGAATTACAGAATCTGATTTAAAAGAAATGTTAAGAGAGGTAAAACTTGCACTTTTAGAAGCTGACGTAAACTATAAAATAGTAAAAGAATTTATAGCAACCATTCAAGAAAAAGCACTAGGTCAAGATGTATTAAAATCACTAACACCAGGACAACAAGTTGTAAAAATAGTAAAAGACGAATTAGTCGAATTATTAGGTGGAACTGAAAGTAAAGTAAACTTTACACCAAATCCACCAACTATAATAATGTTAGTAGGATTGCAAGGTTCAGGTAAAACAACAACAGCTGGAAAATTAGCAAATCTATTTAGAAAACAAGGTAAAAAGCCATTGCTAGTAGCATGTGACGTGTATAGACCAGCAGCTATAAAGCAATTGCAAGTAGTTGGAAAGCAACTAAACATACCAGTATTTGCTAATGAAAATTCAAAAGATGTTGTTCACATTGCAAAACAAGCTATATCTACTGCTATATCAAAATTAAATGATGTAATTATACTAGATACAGCAGGTAGATTACACATTGATGAAGCATTAATGGCCGAACTAAAAAATTTAAAAAGTAGTGTAAAACCACACGAAATACTTTTAGTTGTAGATAGTATGACAGGTCAAGATGCAGTAAATGTTGCAACACAATTCAATGAAGAAGTAGGAATTAATGGAGTAGTACTTACAAAACTTGATGGTGATACTCGTGGTGGAGCAGCTTTATCAGTAAAAAAAGTTACAGGAAAGCCTATAAAATTTGCAGCAACTGGTGAAAAATTAAGTGATATAGAAGTTTTTCATCCAGATAGAATGGCACAAAGAATTTTAGGAATGGGTGATATTTTATCTGTTATAGAAAAAGCAGAAGAAGCATTTGATTTAGAGCAGACTGAAAAATTAGAAAAACAGCTAAAAAAGAAAGAACTAGACTTAGATGACTATTTAGCACAACTAAGACAAGTTAAAAAAATGGGATCATTTTCTTCGCTATTAAAATTGATTCCAGGAATGAATCAAATAAAAGATTTAAAAGTTGATGATAAAGAATTTGTAAAAATCGAAGCTATTATTTGCTCAATGACAAAAGCAGAAAAAAGAGATACTAGACTTTTAAATGCTAGTCGTAGACAAAGAATAGCCAGACGGAAGTGGAACTTCTGTACAAGATATTAATAAATTCATAAAATCATTTGAAATGACACAAAAAATGATGAAACAATTGAAAAACAACAAAGGCGGAATGAAAAAGTTGATGAATGGTATTGATACAAATGCTTTAAAAAACTTTAAATTTTAGAGGGATTTAGGGACGGTCCTTTAATCCCGGTTATTAGAAAATATACTAAAAAATCTTTTAATTATTGTTATTAAATTTTTAAATTTATAAATATTTTATGCGGTGACAATAAAGGAGTGTCCCCAAATCCCTAAAAACAGGGATTAAAGGACCGTCCCCAAATCCCGTTTACAAATTTCAGGAGGTGAAATAAATGGTAAAAATTAGATTACAAAGACAAGGAAAGAAAAAAGCTCCATTTTATCATATTGTTGTAGCAGATTCAAGAAGCCCAAGAGATGGTAAAATAATAGAGCAATTAGGTACATATGACCCAATGACAACACCAGCAACTATTGTTTTAGATAAAGAAAAAGTAGAAAAATGGATTAAAAATGGTGCAAAACCAACAGACACAGTTAAAGCTTTAATTGAAAAGAAATAATAAGTTGATTGATGCAAATGTCAACATCTTAAATTAGATTAAAGTGGAGGCGTTAAGATGAAAGAAATTTTAGAAACAATTATTTTTAATTTAGTAGATAACAAAGATGCTGTTGAAATAAAAGAAGTAGATGGTGAAAAATCTATTATATTTGAAGTAAAAGTTGCAGAAACTGATATGGGAAAAATTATTGGAAGACAAGGTAGACTTGCAAGATCAATAAGAACAGTTATGAAATCAGTAGCTGGAAAAGAACATAAAAAAGTTTCAGTAGAATTTATTGGATAAAATCCAATTTACTTTGTAAATTTTGAAAGGAATTAAAAATGACAAAGTATTTAGAAATAGGTCAAATTGTTAATACATTTGGAATTAAGGGAATGGTAAAAATAAAGCCATTTACAGATGATATTAATAGATTTGATAGACTAAAAAAAATATATATATCAAACAAGAATGGAAAAAAAGAATATCAAATACAAGAAGTAAAATATCATAAAAATATGGTCTTGATGAAATTAGAAGGTGTTGATACACCAGAACAAGCTGATTTATTACGTCAAAGCTATCTATTAGTAGATAGAGCAGATGAAGAACCTTTAGAAGAAGGGGTTTACTATATAGTAGATTTATTAGGATTAGAGGTTTATACAGACGATAACAAATTACTTGGAAAGGTAGATGATATCTTTAATACAGGAAGTAATGATATATATGTAGTAAAAGATGAAATGGGAAAACAAATCCTTTTACCAGGAATTCCAGATGTTTTAAAAAATGTGGATTTAGAAAAAGGAAAAATAATAGTTCATCTAATACCAGGTTTGATAGTTTAAAATTATGGTGAATTGCTAAAATTAATTATTTAAAGTAACTTTAAACTACTTGTGATTCGTACTATTGAGAGGAGAATTAAAGTGCAATTTGATGTTTTAACACTTTTTCCAGAAATGTTTGAACCAATTAAACAAAGTATTTTGGGAAAGGCAATTGAAAAAGAAAAAATAAAACTAAAATTGGTAAACATTAGAGACTTTTCAAAAGACAAACACAAAAAAGTAGATGATACACCATATGGTGGTGGTGCAGGAATGGTTATGAAGCCAGATATAGTATATGATGCATATAAATCTGTATATGAAGAAAATGCAAAAGTAATATATTTATCACCACAAGGAAAAACATTAAACCAAAATAAAGTTGAAGAATTAAGTAAAGAAAAACATCTAATTTTATTATGCGGTCATTATGAAGGAATAGACCAAAGAGTAATAGATAAGATTGTTGATGAAGAAATTTCAATAGGTGATTATGTATTAACAGGTGGAGAAATACCAGCAATGGTGTTAATCGATACTGTTAGTAGATACATAGATGGAGTTTTGAATCAAGAATCAATAAAAGAAGAAAGTTTTTCAGAAGGGTTGCTTGAATATCCACAATATACAAGGCCAGAAGTATTTGAAGGAGAAAAAGTTCCAGAAATATTATTATCAGGTCATCATGAAAATATAGAAAAGTGGAGAAAAGAGCAAGCATTAAAAATAACAAAACAAAAAAGACCAGATCTATTAAAAAGAGGATAGAGCTTAAGCAATGGTCATCATTAATTCACAAGGGGAGGGGACATTCCTTAAACCATAGTGGAGATGATTAAAGAAAATTAAAACAAGGGTAATCACTAGTTAGTAAGGGTAAGGGAAACTCTTTAAGCAGAGTGGAAATACCCTATGGTAAAAGAGTGTCCCTTGTCATATTAAGAAAGAAGGAGGAAATTCTAAAATGGATATTATAAAATCAATTGAACACGAACAATTGAAAAACAAAATACCAGAATTAAAAGTTGGTAACACAGTAAGAGTACACGTAAGAATAAAAGAAGGAAACAAAGAAAGAATCCAAGTATTTGAAGGAATAATCATAAAAGTACAAGGAGGAGGAGTAAACCAAACATTTACAGTTAGAAAAATCTCATATGGTGTAGGTGTTGAAAAAACATTCTTAGTACATTCACCATTAGTAGAAAAAGTAGAACTTGTAAGAGTTGGTAAAGCAAGAAGAGCTAAATTATACTATCTAAGAGATAGAGTAGGTAAAGCTGCAAAAACTAAGGAACAAGTTGGAGCAAGAATTGAAGACAGAGAAATAGTTGTAAAAGAAGATTTAACAGAAGAACCTGTTGAAGAAAAAGTTGAAGAAGTAAAAGAAACTCCAGCAGTTGAAGAAAAAGCAGATGAATCAGCAGAAGCTCCAGAAGAAGCACCAGCTATTAAAACTGAAAATGTTGAAGTTCAAGAAACTGTTGATACAGTAAAAGAAGAACCAGTTGAAGAAGTTAAAGAAGAAGCTGAAAAAGCAGATAAAGAAGAAGATAAAAATGCTGAATAAAAAAATTATGAAAAAATAAAGAAACGGAGATGTCCTATTTCAGGACACCTCCGTTTCTGTTAGGGACAAAATGTCTCATTAAGAAACGTCCCTAATGAGACATATCCTCCATGCAATAAAGGCCAGGTTTTTGATTAACAATAAAGTTAGCAGCCTTTAAACTACCTTCTGCAAAAACATTTCTAGAGTAGCTGGTATGTTTTATTTCAAAAGTTTCAAAATCACCAATAAATTGAACAGTATGTTCTCCAACGATATTGCCACCACGAATTGAAGACATTCCAATTTCATTTTTATCTCTTTTTTCATGTTTATCATGTCTATTATATTCACAATGAAGAGTATTTCCTAATGCAGAATTTATAGAGTCTGCTAACATTTGAGCAGTACCGCTTGGACTATCAATTTTTCTATTATGATGAGCTTCTATAATTTCTATATCAGTATCTTTCATTAAAGGTGCAAGCCAAGAAACTAATTTTTTCATAATCATAATATCAAAAGACATGTTAGCAGATTTGAATATTGGTATTATTTTACTATATTCTTCAATTTTTTCTTCTTGTTCTTTTGTAAATCCAGTAGTTGCTATTACAATTGGTACATTATTTTTACTTGCATATTCTAATATATTTAAAGTTGCAATAGGAATAGAAAAATCTATAATAACATCTGGTTTTTCTTTTATGTCCTCGATTTTATCAAAAACAGGAAAAGCAAATTCACCTGTAATATTTTTATCAAATCCAGCTTTTAAAACTAGATTTTCATTTTGTTCAATTAGGTCACATACAACTTGTCCCATTTTTCCATTACAACCATTTACTAAAACTTCTAACATAATTAAATCCTTTCTAAGACATTAAATATCTTTATATAAACTTGAATTTTAAAATGTTAAATATATTATTTATTTTTTCGTAATCCCCATTTAAGAAAATGTAATTCGCTAATGCTCATAACATTTTCTAAAAAGGTCCCCACAATATACTGCAAAATAAATAATATATTAACATTTTGATAGTAATTTGTATTTTAAATTTTTTTATTATTTATTATAACTTTGTTATTAATTAACAAACTAATTTAAATTATTTAATTCCTTTTTCAAAACTTCCATTTTTTCAACAGTCATTGGGGTAAGAGGAAGTCTTGGAATTCCAAAATCATAACCTTGAATATTAAGAGCAGCTTTAACAGGAATAGGGTTTACTTCTGAGAATAAAGCATTAATTAAGGGCAAAGCATCTAACTGCATTTTTGTAGCTTTTTCAATATTTCCATCAAAGAAATTTTGAACAATATTGTGAGTGTATTCTGGTTTTACATTAGACAAAACAGAAATAACACCTAAGCCACCAAGTGATAGAATAGGTAGTATTTGATCATCATTTCCAGAATAAATATGTAGATTATCACCACAAAGATGAGCTATTTCAGCTACTTGTGATATTTTTCCACTTGCTTCTTTGATTGCGACAATATTTTCAATTTTTGAAAGTTCTAAACAAGTTTTAGGTTCAATGTTAACTCCAGTTCTACTAGGCACGCTGTATAAGATAATTGGTAGAGAAACACTTTGTGCAATTACTTTATAATGTTCAACTAATCCCTTTTGTGTACATTTGTTGTAATATGGAGTAACTATTAAAAGACCATCTACTCCTAAACTTTCTGCTAGTTTTGAATTTTCAATAACTTGTTTTGTGTTGTTTCCGCCAGTACCTGCAATGATAGGAATTCTTCCATTTGCAGTTTTTACAGCACATTCAATCGCTTTTTTCTTTTCTTCAGTAGTCATAGTAGATGATTCACCAGTTGTGCCACATACAATTATTGCATCTACTTTGTTTTGAATCTGATCTACAATAAGTCTTTCAAATTCTTTTAAATTAACACCATTATCATCAAAAGGTGTACTAATAGCTGTTCCACAGCCTTTGAATAAAATTTTTTTCATTTTTAGTTACATTCCTTTCCAAAGGTAGAAATTTAGTTAGAAAAGAATTAAATTTTGGCTAGGAAAACGAGTTTAAAATTTATGAGGCGTACTATTTGTACGTTGATTAAATTTTAAATGAAGTTTGACGACGCCAAAATTGTAATTGTTTTTCAACTTCCTTCCTAAAAGTGTTTTATAGGCAAAAAAATGTAATTACATTTCTTCTTATTCTAGAATTATATTACAAAAATAGAAAAAAAGAAATAAAAAATAAATTTTTTTTAAAAAGGTATTGACAAATATAAAAATAAAATATAAAATGGGAACAACAAAAGCGAACAACAATTCGAAAAACAAAAATTCGAACAAAAATAAAGAAGGAGTGATATATATGAATATAGTTAGAAAACAAACAGTTAGAAAAAGCCTTGTAAAGACTGAATTAGAGAAACATCCTGTGCCAATTTTAGGTAAAGATTACAGAGTAAAAATAACTTATAAAAATATTAGAATAACTGAATTGGATGTTGAAAATACGAACATAATTATATCACTTCCAAACAGATATAAAAAAATGGCAAACACAGAAATTTTAGATTTAGCAATAGATAAAATGTATGAGCAAATAGCAAGAGTTGAAATAGAAAGAGCTATGGAAAAAACAAGAATAATGTTAGGGTTTGCTCCAGAGGAATATGAGATAAAGAAAATGAAAATATTAGGGAAATGTGAAAATAAAAAAATATCTATTAATCCGGAAATTGTAAAATATAAAAGAGAAGTAATTGATTATATAGTATTACATCAATATTGTCACTTAAAATATAAAACACATTCAAAAGCTTTTTATAAAATGATAGAAAAATATCAACCAAATTATAAAAAGTGTGAGGAGGTGTTGCTAAATATATAAAAAGAAATAAAATTAAAACAAAAAGCTCGTAAAAAAACCTAAAATAAAAAGAATTGATTCTAAATGATTTTACTTTCAATAGAATCAATTCCTAATTTTATATAAAATTTTATTTTAATCTTTTTTATTATTTTCTTTTTTATCTCTATTGATTAAATAATAAATTACAATTCCTAATCCAATTAATACAGCTAAAATTCCAATTATTCCACCTACATATGGTATTAAACCAACTAACCATAGAACTGCAGCTATAACAATTAACATTCCAAAATTTCCAATATTTTTTTGGATTTTTAATTTATTACAAATTAAATTGTTAATTGCAATTATAAATATTGATGTACTTAATCCTATTAATATAAAAGATATAGCTAGAAGTAACAATCCAAATGAAGATGTAATACCTAATAATATTAATACAATAGAAACTAGGATTAATACGATAGGTGTTAAAATACCTAAACCAATTTCAGGTAAAATATTTTTCTTGTCAATAAGATTTTCTTTTTTAACAAATTTAGGTGCTAACCATAAACATATTAACCAAACAAGTATAGCAGTAGATATAATAGTTCCTAAAGAAATTAAATAGCTTTGTATTGTCCTTGAAGTATTATTTGTTGCTTGAGTATAATTTGTTTCACCTGTTACAACACCTTCTGGAATAGTAATTTCATTTGAAGATGTATATTTTAAATTACCATTAATCATACCTTGTGAACTTGTTGTTGTTGTTTCTTCTGTTTCATTAGTACCATTTTGTACAAAATTCATATTATTACAAGTAACATATGCATTTCTACCAACAGTACCATAAATATTTAAATTATTAACACTTACTCTAATATCACGGTATACATATCCCATAATTGTAACATCATTTGAAAGTGCATATAAATCATAAACAACACCTTGTACATTTACTGTACTTGCAACTGTAAATAAATTACTAAATATATATCCTTGATTTCCAACAGTTACAGTATTTGCAAAAATAAATGCATCTCCACCAATTTGGGAATTAATTGTAACTGTATCTGCAAAAACAAATAAGTTTCCGTCTATGATATAATCAATTGTTATATCATCACCAGTTAAATAAACATCACCTTGCTTGAAATTTTCTTCTGTTAATGTAGAAGCGGTTTCTTCGTTAGTAGCTGTGGAATCTTCAGAAGTTGTGGCTTCATTTTCAGTAGAAACATTAGTATCTGTTGTATTTTCTTCAGTAGAAGTAACTTGATTTTCTGATGTATTAGTATCAGATTCAGCTGCTCTTGCTACTGGCAAAACAAGTGCAAACACAGTTATTAACACTAATACAATCATTCCAATTTTTTTCTTTAACATTTTAAACCTCCTAAAATATTTTTATTCTTAATCTATGAAAAAATAATATATCTTTATATTAAATTTGTCAATTGAAAAAACGATAAAAAACGAATTTTTATATATTTATAGTTACTAGTCAGCTTTTAAATTATATTGCCCTGTTTAACAGTAATTGTTTCAAAAAAATTGGTCCCCCTTTTAAGGATATCCACCAATTTTTCTGAAATCAATTACTGACGTGGGTTTGAAATTAATATAGCTGACTAGTAACTATTTATAATTTCAGAAAAAAAGAAAGCCCTATTTCTTGGACTTTGCAAATTTACATACATCAGAAATAGGGCAAATATCACACTTGGGATTCCTTGCAATACAAGTATTTCTGCCATGCCAAACTAATAAATGATTTAAATCCTTCCAACATTCTTTAGGAAAAGTTTTTAATAAATCCTGTTCAATTTTTTCTGGTTCTTTTTCTTTAGATAGACCAGTCAAATTAGAAATTCTTTTAGCATGAGTATCAACTGCAACTCCCTCAGCAATTCCAAAAACTTCAAGCATAATAACATTTGCAGACTTCCTACCAACACCAGCTAAAGAAGTTAGTTCTTTCATAGTATGAGGAACGACACCATTAAAGTTTTCTAAAACTTGTCTAGCACATAATTTAATATTTTTAGCTTTATTTTTGTAAAATCCACATGGATGAATAATTTTCTCTAATTCGTTAATATCAATATCCGCGAAATCTTGTATAGTTTTGCATCTAGAAAATAGCGCTGGAGTTGTTTTATTTACTCTTTCATCTGTACATTGAGCAGAAAGCATAACAGCAACAACTAATTGAAAAGGTTCTTTAAAATCCAAGCTACAAGTAGCATCTGGGTAATATTCCTTTAATCTATTAAATAAAATAAGTGCATCTGATTTTTTCATAGCCAACCATCCTCTATATATAATATAAATTAGAATTTTGAAATTTATAAGTTTCGACATTATTTTACAAGAAAAACTAATCTAGGTCAACTTTAAATTATTAGTTTTTATATATCATTTTAATTTAATATGTAACATAATTAGGAACAAATAATTAATTAAAGAATATAATATACAAAAAAGGAGGTAATAAATTGTGTAGGATATTAAGAAAAACATTAGCAGTCTGTTTAATTGGGTTAGGATTAGGAATATTAATGGTTTTATTACTTCCGGCGACAGGTTGGTTATTTATAATAGGAGTAGCCGTGGTGAGTATTGGGATAATGTGGCTTGCTTGTTAAAAAGGAGGGAGATACATATGACGATTGTAGTAAAAAAAGTACCAAAATTTTTAAGAGGTATCGTAAAGTTGATATTTGGAATTAAAGATTAATCCATTAAAAACTAATAATACAACATAAGAAAAAATAATAATTAATTGTATAAATATAAAAGTAGAGAAAACAAAAAAAGAGCTTAGGCTCTTTTTACTTTTCCATCTTTTAAACATTTAGCACATACATAAATTCTTTTTGTTTCACCATTTACATCTGCTTTAACTCTTCTTAAGTTTGGTTTCCAAGTACGTGGTGATCTTTTGCTTATATGAGAACGAGTAATGCTAAGTTTATTTCCATGACTAGCTGATTTTTGACAAATTTCACATACTGCCATTCTTAACTGCACCTCCTAAATTTCATAAATAAATTGACTATTTACAAGTTTACCACAAAAAAATAAAAAAAACAAGTATTTTTTGAAAATTATGAAAAATTCCTTGCAAATTAGGAAAAATGTGGTATAATAAATAGGCTTTAAAAAATAATTGGAAGAAAGCAGAAAGGATTGAATAAAATGAAATGTAAAGTTGAAAAAACAAAAAACGCAAATGAAGTAAAATTAGAAATAACAGTAGAAGCAGAAAAATTTAATGACGCAATAAAAAAAGTATACTTCAAAAGTGCAAAATATTTTAATATACCAGGATTCAGAAAAGGTAAAGCACCAATGAATATAGTAGAAAAATATTATGGAAAAGAAATCTTTTATGAAGATGCTTTCAATGAAGTAGCAGGAGAAGCACTAGATGAAGCAGTAAAAGAAAACGATTTATATGTTGTATCAAGACCTGATATTGATGTAACACAAATAGAAAAAGGAAAAGACTTAATATTTACAGCAGTAATGCAAACAAAACCAGAAGCTGAACTTGGAAAATATAAAGGAGTAGAAATCAAAAAAATAGAATACAAAGTAACAGCAGAAGACGTAAATCATGAATTAAGTCATATGCAAGAACACAATGCAAGAATGATTACAGTAGAAGACAGACCAGTAGAAAGCGGAGATATTGCAACAATTGACTTTGAAGGATTTGTTGATGGAAAAGCTTTTGATGGTGGAAAAGCAGAAGGTCATGAATTAGAAATAGGAAGTAACACATTTATACCAGGATTTGAAGACCAAATAATTGGAATGAAAATTGATGAAGAAAAAGATATAAATGTTAAATTCCCAGAAGAATATTTCTCAAAAGAATTAGCTGGAAAAGATGCAACATTTAAAGTTAAATTACATGAAATAAAGAAAAAAGAATTACCAAAACTAGATGACGAATTTGCAAAAGATGTAAGCGAATTTGATACATTAAAAGAATTAAAAGAAGATATAAAGAAAAAACAACAAAAACAAAATGATGATAAAGCAAAATATGAAACTGAAGATGCAGTAATAAAAGCAGTTTGTGAAAATGTAAAAGTAGATATTCCATCAGGAATGATTGAAACTGAAGTAGACAACATGATAAAAGATATTGAACAAAGATTATCATATCAAGGATTAAAATTAGAACAATATCTTCAAATGATGGGTAAAACTACTGAAGAAATGAGAAAAGAATATGAACCTCAAGCAATAGATAGTATAAAATCACGTTTAGCTTTAGAGGCAGTAATAAAAGCTGAAAAAATAGAAGCAACAGAAGAAGAAGTTGACGAAAAAATGAAAGAAATGGCTAAAAATTATGGAAAAGAAAATGATGAAGAATTCATGAAAAATGAAAATGTAAGAAATTACATTAAAGATGGATTAACATCACAAAAAGCAATAGAATTTTTAGTAAAAAATGCAAAAATGAAATAATAAATAAAAGCTGGGGTGTAAAAAAGTATCCTAGCTTTTAGCATTTATTTGTTACTTATCATTTATATTAAACTTATATATAAATTTAACAAAAAAATTAAAAACTATTGTTTATATTTCAAAATAATGGTATATAATTAATAAAGGAAAACAAGGAGGAATAGAATTATGTTAGAAAAAAATAGTTTAGTACCATATGTAATCGAACAAACAAGCAAAGGAGAAAGATCATATGATATTTTCTCAAGATTATTAAAAGATAGAATAATATTTTTAGGAGAAGACGTAAATGCAACAACTGCTAGTCTAGTAATTGCACAATTATTATTCTTAGAATCAGAAGACCCAGACAAAGATATCAATTTATATATAAATTCACCAGGTGGATCAATAACAGATGGAATGGGTATAATAGATACAATGAATTATATCAAATGTCCAGTATCAACAATATGTATTGGAATGGCAGCAAGCATGGGAGCAGCATTACTTGCAGCTGGAGAAAAAGGAAAAAGATTTGCAACACCAAATGCTGAAATCTTAATTCACCAACCATTAATCGGTGGTGGCGGACTTTCAGGTCAAGCAACAGAAATCAAAATACATGCAGACCACTTAGTTAAAACAAGAGAAAAATTAAATAAATTCCTAAGTGAAAGAACAGGTCAAACTGTTGAAACAATCCAAAAAGATACTGAAAGAGATAATTACATGACAGCTGAAGAAGCATTAAAATATGGATTAATAGACGGAATTATGGACAAAAGAAAGTAGATAAGGAGAATGATGTATGGCAAAAAATAACGCACCTAAAAGTGTAAGATGTTCATTTTGTGGTAAGTCACAAGAAAATGTAAGAAAAATAGTAGCAGGACCAGGGGTATATATTTGTGATGAATGTGTAGAGCTTTGCAATAGTATAATAGAAGCAGAATTATATGAAGATGAAAAAGCAGGATACAGTTTAAATGAATTAAATGATATACCAAGTCCTAAAGAAATAAAAGAAGTTTTAGATGATTATGTAATTGGTCAAGAAGAAGCTAAAAAAACATTATCAGTAGCAGTATATAATCATTATAAAAGAGTAGCACATGAAGAAGTTTCAAACAAAGATGATATAGAAATACAAAAAAGTAATATCTTATTATTAGGACCAACTGGTTGTGGAAAAACACTTTTAGCAAGAACATTAGCAAAAATCTTAAATGTACCATTTGCAATAGCAGATGCAACAACATTAACAGAAGCAGGATATGTTGGAGAAGATGTTGAAAATATCCTATTAAAATTAATACAAGCAGCAGATGGAGACATTCAAAAAGCAGAAAAAGGAATCATATATATTGATGAAATAGACAAAATAACAAGAAAATCAGAAAATCCATCAATAACTAGAGATGTAAGTGGTGAAGGAGTACAACAAGCATTATTAAAAATAATAGAAGGAACAATTGCATCAGTACCACCACAAGGAGGAAGAAAACATCCTAACCAAGAATTAATACAAATAAATACAGAAAACATTTTAATAATATGTGGAGGAGCTTTTGAAGGACTTGAAAACATCATAAAAGACAGAACTGGTGAAAAAGCAATAGGATTTGGAACACAAATAAAAAGCCAAAAAGAAATCAATAAATATGAAATATTCCAAGAACTATTACCACAAGACTTATTAAAATTCGGACTAATACCAGAATTTATAGGAAGATTGCCAATAGTAGCAACACTAAAAGACTTAGATAGAGAGGCTTTAATACAAATATTAGTAGAACCTAAAAATTCATTGGTAAAACAATATCAAAAACTATTTGAAATAGATGGAGTAGAATTAGTATTTAAACAAGAAGCCTTAGAAGCAATTGTTGATAAAGCAATTGAAAGAAAGACAGGAGCAAGAGGACTTCGTTCAATAATAGAAGAAAGAATGAGAGACATCATGTTTGAAATACCATCTAATCCAGATATAGAAAAATGTATTATAACAAAAGAAACAATTTTGGATAATAAAGGACCAGAATTAGTTATAAATAAAAATAAAAACAAGGAAGAAAATAGTGATAAGCCTACAGGTAAAAAGAAAAGACAAACACCTGCAGCTTAGGTTTGGCATTACACTATTAATAACCAAAAAAGAGAGGAGCTCTATTTTAGAGCAACCTCTTTCTTTTAATAGTGTAAGGGTGGAAAACAGATATCTTGATATCTTAAAGAAGCGTATCAAGAATATCAAAACAGCGACCATCTCTAGTGATATAAATAGGGTCGTCATCTTTGTTATATGCGCTTTTGGGCTTTCTTTCTTTAGACCAGTCAGGATAGGCCTCAGAAGGTGGTACCTTATAACCTGATTTTGGTAAATCAGACTTAGGTTTATCCTCTCTTTCGGCAGGTATGCATAGCAATGCACAAAGTTCCTCATATGTTGAGGAATCAGTCGTCTTTAAATCTTTTAACTGTCCCAATCTAGCTATGTTCCATTTATTTAGTATTGAAAAAA
Organism: uncultured Clostridia bacterium; assembly: GCA_944388745.1. GTDB lineage: Bacteria > Bacillota > Clostridia > TANB77 > CAG-508 > CAG-269. The sequence goes on along the minus strand of CALXJZ010000026.1, from coordinate 1,520 downwards.
GTACATAGCTTTCTTTTCCTATACATTTTTTTATATTATCCCAACGACTTATTAACTGGACAAGAAGATTGAATTCTTCTTGTGTTAGCTTGATATCCATATTTTGAGTAGTTTCATATGCTTCCCAACAACATGAACGTATCAGTTTGGTTCTCTGAAATTCTTCAAATGGACAAGTCTCAAGAGATAATGTATTACTACGATAAGAACATAATACACTTGAACAATTTGTTTTTTCTTGAAAACCACATTGCTCTTCGAATTCTGCCGGACAGATATCCTTTTTTACATCTGGATGAGCTACTTTTACAGTTCGCTTTGTAAAAATTCCATTATAGAAATCCTGATACCCTATCATGCCAGGAAGTCTATCACTTTTGTAAATATTTGGATTTTTGGGTGATAAATAAACAATATCAATGTCATCAATCCACCTTTTTTCTTTAAATTCTTCATCAGTAGAATTATCGTTTAACAAAAATCCAGTACCATTACATTTTTTGCAGGGATATCCAATTATCCGATTATTGGGCAAAGTCAATTTAGATTCTATCCCGGTTCCATTACACCCATTACAGATTGTTTTCTTCATTTAAAAGACTCCTTTCTAATGAATCATATACAATATTTTTATTTACAAAAAATATTGTATCACAAAAATATACTTATATCAAGAGATACAGGGAAATTTCCCTGCAAGAGGTTACTAGATAATGGTTTTTAATTAAAAATAAAGAGCTTTCCTTATTGTGAAGGCTCTTTTCTTAATTAAATGCAAATATTTTTTTCTTCCCTTTAAATATATCAATCAATTTCTCTTTTATATTTAATTTTTGTTTTCTACATGTATCTATTATTGTTATAGCATGACAATAATACTTAGCAAAATTTAGATTTCGAAATCCTCCTGCTATTTTTAATTTCGTTTTTATTTTTCTTAATCCTCTTTCTGCTAAATTATTTGTAAAATCTATTCTAAAATCTGTTAAAAATCTTAAATGGTCATCTACAAATTCTTTTAGTCTTGTTATTAAACATTTTTCACTTTCATAATATTTCGGTTTCTTTTGAGATGTTTTTATATGTTCTTGATGCCATCTATTTAATATACTTAAATATTTCTCTTTTGCTTTTTCATATTCCTCCTTTTCAAATTTCTCTTTGCTTTGTAATTTATATCTTTCAACTGTATCTCGTAGTTCTAATAGATAATTCATAAATTCTTTTATTATTTCTCTTTTATGTACCTCATATTCTGCCTTACAGTATCTTAAAATGTGAAAATTACATTCTGCTTGTTTAGATTGTATAAATGAACGATGAATGCTGTTGTGGTCATGGCATACTGTTCCTATATATTTATTTAATATTCCCATTTCTTCAAAACTTTCAAGTTTTCTATTGGCAAAAGCATCTAAAAAACTGATTGCTTTTGTGAATACCCCTATTGTACTCATTATTTTTCCATTTACACTTATTGGTGTTTCATCTTCATTTATTACAGGTTCTTTTAATATTTG
>CALXJZ010000025.1 GCA_944388745.1 uncultured Clostridia bacterium | reverse complement strand
ATCACAAAAAAATGATGAAACCCTTAAAAATACAGGGGTGTAACTAAATAAAATATACATTTAGTTTGACACTACCACAAAATTGTAGGAGGTAATCTTATGATAGGTAATCCTGTCAACTATGACAAAAAATTCAAAGAAAACTTTCCAAAGTTTCCAGCTAAGCTAGACTTAGAATTAAAAAGATATTTAAATTTAGTACCTGGAAAAGAAGTATTAGATTTAGGAATTGGACAAGGTCGAAATTCTATTCCTCTAGCTGAATTAGGTTTTAATGTAACTGGTGTAGATTATTCAACTAAATGTCTAGAAATTTGTAAAAATACTTGCAACAAATTAAATTTGGTGCAAAGTGACATTAGAACATTTGATATAGAAAAATATAAGTATGATATGATTCTTTCTGGATATGTATTACATTTTTTACACAAAAATGATAGCTATCAAATTATAAAAAACATCAAAAATAATATTAAAAACAATGGTATAGTTTATATTTCTGTATTTTCATTAGAAGACCCTAGATTTAATAAACATTCTACATCTTCTGATTTTGAAATACTTGATAATAATATTCTACACAACCAAATTGATGATACATATGTTAGTTTCTTTTCGAAAAAGGAGGTTTTAAATTTGTTTAGCGATTTTAAAACAATTTTTGTCTCTGAAGAATATTGTTTAGAACAAAATGTAGAAACTCCTCGCTATGCTGGTGTAATAAAATATATTGGTCAGAAACTATAAAATCTTGCCTTTCTCCCCTAAAAATATTGTAAAAAGCTCTCAATTAATATATAATTTTATCGAAAGGGGAGAAAGTTGAAAAAGAATTACAATTTTGGCTACGTCAAACTTCATTTTAAATTTAATCAACGTATAAAAGTACGTCTCATAAATTTAAAATTTGTTTTCCTTGCCAAAATTTAATTCTTTTCCAACTAAATCAGCTCCTTGAGAAAGGAATGATATCATAATGAACGAATTAAAGAAAAAAAATAATGGAAAACACTCTATGGGAACAAGCAAAAACATAAACGAGACAAACAATAAAAACACAGAAAAACAAAAATCAAAAAACAAAAAAACAAAATCTCACAACAAAACTGCCAAAATAGTAGTAATAGCAGTCGTTGTTGTTCTAATTTTAGCAATTCTAGCAATTGTTTTATTCAATATATTTAGTAAAAAAGTAAAAGACCATGTACAACTTGAGTTGGGCACACAAGAATTAAAAATCCAAGATTTCCTAACAGATGAAAAATATGCAGAAAATGCTGAGTTTGTAACAGATATTAGTCAAATAGATTTAAACAAAGTTGCAACTTATGAAATAACTATAAAATTAAATGACAAAGAATATACATCAATTTTGGATGTCAAAGATACATCTGCTCCACAAGTTAAATTTCAAGATGTTGATGGATATACAGACTATCAAATAAATCCTGAAGATTTTATTGCTGAAAAAACTGATGCAAGTAATATGGAAGTTTCTTTAGGTAATGAAGTTAGAATTAATGGTTTTGGCGAATATCATCCTTTAGTTATCGTAAAAGATGAATATGGAAATGAGACAAGCCAAGAATGTTTATTAAATATTTCATATATTAAATCTAAATTTATTTTAGAGTATGGAAATAAACTAACTAAGGAAGATTTATTATTCAATGTTGCTGAGTATCAAGATACTATAAATCAACAAGATATCGATACAATTAATTCATATGATGTTGGCGAATATGATTTGAAATCTGTTTATGACGGGCAAGAGAAAGTAACTAAGATTACTATTCAAGATACAATTGCTCCTGAATTAGTTTTGAAAGATGTTACTCTTTATACTGAGCAGACTATTACAGATACAAATCAATTTGTAGAAAAAGCTGAAGATTTAGCAGGTGTTACTTTAAATATTTTAACTGAAATTGATTATTCTATTATTGGTGACCAAGAAGTAACTATTGAAGCAGTTGATGGTCATGGTAATAAAACTTCACAAACTGCAAAATTGACAATTAAGGAAGATACTGAAGGTCCAGTATTTTCAGGTATTTCTGATTTAAAGGTTACTAAAGGTGGTACTGCTGATTATAAAAAAGGTGTTACTGCAAAAGATGGTAAAGATGGTGATGTAGAATTTACTGTTGATAGTAGTAGTGTTAAGTTAGATACTGCAGGTACTTATTATGCTACTTATACTGCTACTGATAAAGCTGGAAATACAACTACTTCAAAAAGAAAAATAGTTGTTTCTGAAAAGTCTACTGCATCTAGCTCATCAAGTAGTTCTGGTGATGTATATGCAAAGGCTGATGAATTTATTGCAAAAGCTACTTCAGGTGTTTCAGGAACTGCTAATAAGATACTAGCTATTAAAAATTATTTAAGAAGTAATATAAAATATAGCCATAGATATAACGCAAGTAATACTGGAAGTGTAAATGCTGCTGCTATGAAGGCTTTTACAGCATATGAAGGTGATTGTTATATCCACGCTGCCGCAGCTCAAGTAATGTTCACAAGACTTGGTGTACAAAGTATTATTGTAAATGCTTTAGATTATTCACATTATTGGAATATGGTATATATAAATGGAGGATGGAAGCATGTTGACCCTACTCCAGGTTGGGCTTATGCTGATGTCGGATTTATGAATGATGCTAAGAGATTGGAAACTCTTAGAAGAATTAATGGTTATGAATATAGAGATTGGGATAGAAGTAAATTCCCTGTTGCAAATTAAATGTAGTAAAAATTTTTGAAATAAAAGGAGTAATTTATGAGTTTAGTATCAGGTGCATTTATTGGAGTTATGATTATTACAGCAATATTGTATTACTTATCACCTAAGAAATTCAAACCTTATGTTTTATTGATAATAAGTGTATTAGTTTATTCAAGTCTAGGTGTTAAAAGTTTAGTTTATATTGTTATAAGTACAATTACAACATATGTTGCTGGATTATTGTTTGAGAAAAACAAACACAAAAAATTAATTTTAGTAGTTACTTTAGTAATAAATTTAGGTATTTTAGTAGTTATAAAAAGTGAACTTGTAAAAAATATTATTGTACCTCTTGGAGTTTCTTATTATACTTTCCAAGTTGTGTCATATTTAATTGATGTATATAGAAATAAATATAAACCTGAAAGAAATATCGCAAAATATTTCTTATATACAATGTATTTCCCTTATCTATTTATAGGTCCTATTAATAGATATGATGATATTTCAAAAACTTTATTTGAAACTGATAAGAAATTTAATCCTCAATCTGCCTATAATGGTATTTTGAGGATTGGATGGGGATTTTTTAAGAAATTAATTATTTCTAATAGAATTAATGTTCTGATTTCAGCAATCACTCAAAATCCTTCTGAATATAATGGTGCTTTTGCTCTTTTTGCAATGCTTTTATATTCAATCCAATTATATGCTGATTTTAGTGGTGGAATAGATATTGTATTAGGATTTTCAAAGGTTCTACAAATTAACTTGAAAGAGAATTTTGATAATCCATATGTATCTCAAAATATCCAAGAATTTTGGAGAAGATGGCATATTTCTTTAAGTTCTTGGTTCAGGGATTATGTGTATATTCCTTTAGGTGGTAACAGATGTAGCAAATTAAGAAATTATTTTAATACCCTTGTAGTTTTCTTATTATCAGGACTTTGGCATGGTATAAATTATATTTTATGGGGATTATTCCATGGAATTTTCTTAATTATAGGGAAATTCATCAAGGTTAAAAATAAGTACGTAAATATCACTGTTACATTTTTAGTAGTTTCATTTTTATGGTCATTCTTTATTTGGCCAACTGCTATACAATCTTTACAAATGATTGGCTCTGTATTTACTACTTTTAACTATCAAGAATTGTTTAGTAATCTCCTTAATTTAGGACTAAACTTAGCAAATTATATTGTGTTAATTATTGCTGTTATATTATTAATCACATATGATTTGAAAGGAGAAAAAATCAATTCTAAAATTAAGAATTTGTCAACAGAGCGCAAATTGATTATTTTTGCAGTTTTAGTTTGGATAGTACTTGTTTTTGGAATGTATGGCATTGGATTTAATGCAAGTGATTTTATTTATAATAAATTTTAAAATTTGTGAAAAGGAATGTTTTAGTATATGAAGAAATTTTTGAAAATATTAGTTGTACTTATATTAATTGTCATTGTCTTTTATTTAACAAATAAATTGCTAATGCCAAAATATATGGATAGTTTAGTTGAAGGAAGTATGATTAGCCAATATTATGATGAGGAAAAAAATCACGAAGTTATTTTCATTGGAGATTGTGAAGTATATGCAAACTTTTCACCAATGGTAATATATGAAGAAACCGGAATCACATCATATGTTAGGGGGTCATCTCAACAACTTTTATGGCAGTCATATTATATTTTAGAAGAAACTTTGAAATATGAAAAGCCAAAGGTTGTAGTGTTTAATGTAAATGCTATGAGATATGATAAGCCTGTTAGTGAAGCATATAACAGATTGACTTTGGATAAAATGAAATGGTCTAAACAAAAATATGAAATGATAAAGGCTTCTATGACAGATGAAGAAAATATGGCATCATATGTTTTCCCAATATTAAGGTATCATTCAAGGTTTGACCAATTGACAAAAGAGGATTTTGAATATTTGTTCAAAGAGAAAAGAAATACATATAATGGATTTTTAATTAATAAAAATGTTAAACCTGTTGAGTCTTTACCAACCAAGAGAAGATTGTCTAATTATCAATTTTCAGATATTACTTATAGTTATTTAGATAAGATGACTGCATTGTGTAAAGAAAATGGTATAGAGCTTGTTCTTATTAAAGCTCCTAGTGTTTATCCTTTCTGGTATGATGAGTATGATGCTCAAATTGAGGATTATGCAAATAGGAATGGTTTAAAATTTATTAATTTTCTTGACAATGTCGAAGAAATTGGTATAGACTATACGCAAGATACTTATGATAGCGGATTACATTTGAATTTGTATGGTGCAACAAAGTTAAGTAAGTATTTTGCAAAGATTTTGCAAGAGGATTTTGATTTGACTGATTATAGAAATGATGAGGCTGTAAATAGTGTTTATCAAGAAAGATTGAAGGAGTATCATGAAGAAACTGGCCTATAGTTTTTATTAAGTTTTTAAGTTTAATTTTTTATATTTTATTAGAAGAAAGGGGTTTTTATAGTATGAAAAAGTTTGGAATTGTTCTAGCAGTTATTGTTGTTATCGCTTTAGTTGTAGTTGGTGTTGTTTTTCTAAATAGACCATCAACAGAACCTACTGCAGTTGTTGAGGATAATATGGATGCATCTCAAGAAGCTGAAAATACTGAGGATGTTTATGTATTTGATGATAATGGTAAAAAATTGACTTTAGGTGTTGAGTATTCTTCTTTGGATTTAGGTGAACCGGCTGATTATTATGAAGTTCAAAGTTGTGCTTTTGATGGTATGGACAAGATTTATACTTTTGATAATTATGAAGTTCATACTTATCCAGATAACGGAACAGACAAGGTTTTATCTATTTATTTCTTGAATGACCAAGTTTCTACTACTGAAGGTGTTAAGATTGGTGACAGTCTTTCTTCAATGTTAGAGCTTTATGGTGATGGATATGAACAATTAGATACTCAATATACTTATTCTAAAGGTCTTACTCAATTGAGATTTATTGTTGAGAATGATGCTATTACTAGTATAGAGTATAATTATAATGTTTAAATATTTAGCTCAAAAATAATTACAATTTTTACTATGTTAAAATCCAGTAATCTAAAAGCTAAGCCTTTGTGATTACTGGATTTTTCATTGCTAAATTTTTTTATATTAAGTTTAAAACTTGTGATTTATCTATTAGACCTACTGAACGATTAACTTCTTCTCCATTTTTGATAACAACTAATGTAGGTATTGACATTACTTGGTATTTCATTGCTAAATCTTGTGAGTCATCTACATTTACTTTTACTACTTTTATTTCAGAGTTTTCTTCTGCAATTTCATCTATAATTGGTGATAGCATTTTGCATGGTCCACACCAATCTGCATAAAAATCAATTAGTACTGGTTTTTCGCTTTTTATTACCTCTTCTTCAAAATTTTGACTGTTTACTTTTATAATTTCCATTTTATTTTCCTCCTTTTATATTTTTATTACACTTATTCTTTTATATAATGTAATTTTTAAACTATTTATTCTATTGTATTTTGCAAATCTGCATAATCTATTTGCAAAACTTTGGTTAATCCTATTAATTCAAAGTCTTTTATAATCATTCTATTGCTTTCCATCTTATTTAATGCTGTTGGACTAATATATACGGCATGAAGTTCCAATTTCCTAGATAGTGCTGCTTTTGATAGTCCTTTTTCTTCTCTTTTCTTTTTTATTAGTTCCCCTATTACATTAGTTTTATTCTCATATTTTTTCATCATTTTTTTGTTCTCTCTTTTTTATATTTTTTCTTATTATATCATATATTTTTATAATTTCTACTTCTGACATAATTTTTCTTTTCTTTAGTAAAAAAATGCACTTAACCAACTAGTGGCAAGTGCTTGAATTGGTTGCGGGAGAAGGACTCGAACCTTCGACCTCAGGGTTATGAGCCCTGCGAGCTGCCAACTGCTCCATCCCGCGATGTTTCGACAGTATTTATTATACACCCATTTATATTTCTTTGTCAACACTTTTAGTTAATTTAAACGAATTTTGTGTTGTTTGTGCATTCCAAATTCTATTGAAACAAAATATTAATATATATTTTCTATTTTTATTATATTCTTAATATATTATATTTATTCTTATTTTATTCATTTTTATCTATTTTTTTATCAAGTACCTGCCTGCTTATATTTGCAATTAATTCATCTGCATCTGGAACATTTTGCGTATATACTCCTATAAGATATGGACTATCTGCAAATACTATTCCATAATCATGTACATTTCCTGCATAACTTCCATATTTATGAGCCACATCATATTCTGATATATATTTCTTTAAATATTCTCCAAAGGATGATTGTTTCATATATCCTATCAATTCTTGATAGTTTTCTTGATTTTGATATATGTGATTTATTATATCAAATCCAAATGATGCTCTTGTTAAATTTGATGTATAAAAATCATCTATAAATTCTTCATCTGAATATTGAGCCATTAATTCTCTACATTTTCTATATCCAATTCCATCTATTAATATATTTACTGCTGTGTTATCACTATTTATTATACTTTGTTCAAGTAAAAAGCTAATTGGAATATAATTTCCCACACTATAAGTTGAAGCTGTTGTTCCTCCTCCTGCTTCATAGTCATCACTTGTATATTGTAATGTACTTTCTAATGTAAATTCTCCATTTTTTATTTTATCATAATATATCATTGCAACAGGTACTTTTACTGTACTTGCGCCTTTAAAATATTTGTCTTGGTTATCAAAATAATATTTTTGAGTTTGAGGATTATAGTAGAAAAATGCAAAATTATCAGCTGTTAAATTGTTGGCAGTTTTTATTTCTGCTATTAAACTTTTTATCTCTTCATCTTCTGTTGGAGTTACTGGTTCTTCTTCAATCTCTGTTTGTGACTCTTCACTACTGCTATCTGCATTATCTCCCTCATTTTCTTCTTGTCCTTGATTTTCCGCTTCTTGCTGTTCTACACTTTTATCTTGACTTACACTTACTTCTCTATTTTCGTTTTGTGTTTGGATTATAACTACTATGCATATTAAACAGATTACAAGTATTATTAATCTACTTGCTATTTGTTTTTTTGCCCTCTGTTTTATTTGTTCTTTCTTATCCATTGCATGTTTTCCTTTTTCCAAAACAAACCACCTCTGAACAGATTATCTCACATTTTTTTGAAAATGTCCATTCAGGGACGTTTCTTTTTGGACAAAAATGTCCAAACGGAAACGTCCCCAAATGGACATTATTTTAGAAATCCATTTATTATTTCTTGTTCTGCTTCTTCTTCTGAAAATCCTAAAGTCATTAATTTTGTGATTTGTTCACCTGCAATTTTTCCTATTGCTGCTTCATGTATTAAGTTCGCATCTACATTGTTTGCTGTTACTTCTGGTGTTGCTGTAACAATTGCATTATCTTTTATTATTGCATCACATTCACTATGTGAGAATGATTTTGCATTTCCATATATTTTAGATACAAAGTATTGTTTTGAATTATTTGTTGCTACTGACCTAGATGTTACATGTGCGCTTGAATTATCTCCATTTAATTCTACATCAAATATTGTTTTTGCAAATTGCTCTCCATGTGTCATGATTTTTTCTGTTACAACAAAATTTGTATTTTCTTCTAATATTCCTTTGGTTTCTCTTATTGTAGAATCTACTCCTTTTATTTGTGTGCTTTCCATTTCCATACTACTTCCTGCTTTTAAATACACTTCTGTAACAGGATTTAATATTCTCTTTCCATCACCTTTTCCTTCTCCATAGTGTTTTTCAATGTATTTTACTTTTGCTCCTTCTTCTAAGAAAAATCTATGTATTCCATCATGTTGTGAATCTTTGTGATGGTCATTGTGGATTCCACAACCTGCTACTATTATGACATTTGCATTTTTTCCTATATAAAAGTCATTATATACTAAGTCATTTAATCCACTTTCTGTTATTATTACTGGAATATGTATAAATTCAAATTTTGTGTTTTCTTTTACATATATATCTATTCCTGGTTTGTCTGTTTTAGTTACTATATTAACATTATCTGTTACTTTTCTTTCTATTCCTTGTCCATTTTTTCTTATATTATATGCTCCATTTGGTATATTTTCTAAATCTGATATTTCATTTAATAAGTCTTTATCTATATCATTGATTTTTTCACTCATATCTAATCTCCTTTCTTTTAGTGCATTGGGGACGGCCTCATTTGCACTTATTGGCTTTACAACACTTCTTATTTACCATTTCTTTTTCTAGTATGTCTTTACTGCTTCCTCTATCTACAATTTGTCCTGATTTTAGAAGTATTACTTCATCTGCGATATTTAATATTCTCTCTTGATGTGAGATGATTAATGTAGTTCCTTTTATTAGTTCTCTCATATTTTCAAACACTTCTATTAGATTATTGAAACTCCATAAATCTATTCCAGCTTCTGGTTCATCAAAAATTGTTAATTTTGATTCTCTTAATACTACTGTTGCAATTTCTATTCTCTTTAATTCTCCTCCTGATAATGAGCCATTTACTTCTCTATCAACATATTCTTTAGCACATAACCCTACTTTTGATAGAACATCACATGCTTCTTTTTTTGTTATTTTCTTTCCGGCTGCCATTTTTAATAAGTCATAAACTGTAATTCCTTTGAATTTTACTGGTTGTTGGAATGCAAATCCTATTCCTAATTTTGCTCTTTCATTTATAGGTAAGTTTGTTATATCTTTTCCTTCAAATATGATTTTTCCTGAATCTGGTTTTTCAATTCCCATTATGATTTTTACTAATGTTGATTTTCCAGAGCCATTTGGTCCTGTTATTGCAATAAATTTTTCTATATCTAGTTCTAAATTTATATTTTTTAATATTTTTTTGTTATCTCTTTCAAAACATATATCTTGTAATTCTAATAGCATTTTTATCTCCTACTTCTTTTACTATATTTAGGTTTTTGCATTGGTTTTACCTATAAACCTTTGACCTCTTTTAGCCTTTCCCTTGCAGTTATTTTGATGCAACTCCTACATTTTTCATTATTCTTGTCATAACCGCATTTTAAATCTCCTAAGTCTAATATTTTGGTAATGTAGTTGTCCAATTTCTCTATACTCTCTTTTGACATTGCATGTTTAATTGCCTTTGCTTCTTCTTCTGCTTGATTTTTATCTATTCCTAATATTCCTATTAAAAATATTTCTAGTGTATCTTGTTTTTTTATTATTTCTTTTGCGTTTTTCCCACCTTCATTTGTTAATTCTATATTCCCATATACTTCATAATTAATTAGTTTTAAATCTTTTAATATTCTAAGTGCTTTGTTTACACTTGGTTTTGTTATATTCATTTTTTGAGCAATATCTGTTACTCGCACTTTTTGCTGATTTTTTTCTAATAAATATATGGTTTTTAGATATTCTTCTTGGGAGTTAGTTAGTTTCATATTTATTTTCCTTCCTAAGGCATAAGTTTATTTAGCTTTAATGTTTTTTGTTAGCCTTCGCTAACATTTTAATATGTATTGTAAAATTTGTCAAGTATTTTTCATTTAATTGTAATTGAAGCTTTTATTTTCTCATATTTTGCTTCACCAATCCCACTAACTTCTTTAATTTCTTCAATGCTATTAAACTTACCATTTTGTTCTCTATAGTCTATTATTTTTGATGCTATTGATGGACCTATACCTGGCAAGGTATCTAACTCTTCTTGTGTGGCTGTATTTATATTCACTTTTTTACTACTTGTATCTGACGTACTACTACTTTGTGTACTATTTGTAGCTTCTTTGGAATTTACTCCTCCAGAAGCAGCAGTGACATAACTTTCAGCTGGTGTATTTTCATTGTTTTTATTTGCTTCTGTTTCTTCTTTTGTTGGTATATGTATTTTCATTCCATCTTCTAATGGATAAGCTAAATTTATATCTGTCATATCTGCATTTTCTTTAATTCCTCCTGCTTTTTCTATTGCATTAGCAATTCTACTGCCAGAATCTAATTCTACAATGCCTTCAATATTTACTGCTCCAGATACATGTACAACAATTGTTTCGTTTGTTTGATTATTTTCTTGTGTATTATTAACTTCTAAATCTTGATTACTTATTTCTTCTGTTGTGTCTCTTAAATAGAAATAGTAATATGCAATTACTACTAAAATAATTAGAATGATTGCTATTATCTTTTTTTGTTTTAAATTTAATTTTCTCATAGACATCTTCCTTTACATTTTTATTAATACTATTATTTGTTAACAATTGATTTCAAAAAAATTGGTGGATATCCTTAAAAGGGGGACCAATTTTTTTGAAACAATTGTTAGCATAATTATCATAATTGAATAGTAATATTTTGTTTATTATTTTTCAAAAATGAATTGAAATTTTCGACATTATACGATATATTATTATAAGTTATGAATTACGAGAGGAATGATACAAAAATGCTTAAAAATAGATTACAAAAGATATATGTTATTATGATATTTCTACTAATATTTTTATTTTGCAATGTAATAACCTTAAACACATATGCAGCTAATGAGCCAACAGTTTCAGCTGGCAGTGCAATTTTGATGGATAATAGAACTAATAAAGTTTTATATGCAAAAAATGAGAATGAAAGAATGTACCCTGCAAGTACTACTAAAATTATGACTGCCATTTTGTCTCTTGAAAATGGTAATTTAGATGATGTAACAACTGCAAGCCATGATGCTGTTACATCTATTCCTAGTGGTTATTCAATAGCAGATATTCAAGTCGGTGAGAAATTAACTATTGAACAGCTTCTAGAAATGCTTTTAACACATTCTGCAAATGATGCTGCAAATGTTCTAGCCGAATATGTTGGTGGTTCTATTGATAGCTTTGTTTCTATGATGAATACAAAGGCAAATGAGCTTGGCTTAACTGGTACACATTTTACAAATGCTTATGGATTACATGATGATAATCATTATTCAACTGCCTATGATTTAGCTAAATTGATGCAATATTGTATTAAAAATAATGATTTTAGAAAACTTGCTGGCATGGCTTCTTGTGCTATTCCTGCAACTAATATGCATGATAGCCGTTTATATTCTTCTACTAATTATTTATTAGTTCCTGAAAGTCAATATTATACTTCTTATGTTACAGTAGGCAAAACTGGTTTTACTACACAAGCTGGAGATTGTTTAGTTAGTGTTGGATATAACAATGATATTGAATTGATAAATGTTGTTCTAGGTTGTCCTTCATCTAATTCAAGATTTGCAGATGCTATTTCTTTATATGAATATGGATATAATAATTATTCATTGAAAACTATTGCAAGTGAAAATGATGTTGCGACTCAAATAGAAGTTTCAAATGCTACTAAAGATACTAAACAATTAGATTTATTGGTTAGTGAAGATATTAATGCTTTAGTGGATAATTCTGAAAATAATGATAATATTGAACCAAATATTGTTTTGAATGATGATATTAAAGCTCCTATTTATGGAGGAGATGTACTAGGAAAAGTCTCATATACTGTTAATAGTGTTGAGTATACTACTGATTTAGTTGCATCTCATGATGTAGAAGAGTTCCGTATTCCTACTTTTATAATATATATTGCTTTAATTTTTGTGGCTTTACTTTTGATTTATAGGATTTTTTATTATACACCTAAAAAGTATAAAAGAACTAAAAGATATTATAGATAATAAACTTAAAATTATAGTTAGAGAATGTCGCATGGGAAGCGTCCCCAATGCGACATTATTCATAGTCTCTACCAATTACTATTGTAACATCTGCTTTGCTTGAACTTGATTGTGAATTTGATATTGTTCCAACTCCTAATGTGGTTTTTATATTTTCTAATATTGTGTCTGCTGCGTCTTTTTTGTTAATAATTGTGGTTTTAGAAGTAGAATTTGTAGTTCCTGTTCTATATACTTCATATCCTGCGCCTTCTAATTCATTAACTACTTCTTGTAATTTATTACTATTTCCACTTCCATTTATTACTTCTAATTTTATATCTGCTTTGCTTACTCTTGAACTACTTGTTTGGTTTCCTGTTGCGTTACTTGTACTATTTGTTTCATTTCCAGTTGTATTTTCTGTTCCTTCTTCAGTTGGTTGCTCTAAATCTCTATCATAAAATAATTCTTGTATTAACGCTGCTGTCTCATCTTCATCATGTACAAATATCCATGTTCCTGCTGCGTTTTTATTTGTGTTTTCTCCAGGTAATGTTGCTGTTAATAAATTCTCTGTGCTAAATTCAACTGCATATGGAATGTAATCTTTTGCAACATTAAAATCTATGTTTGTTATTACATTTTCTTGTGCAACCTCTAGTATTTGTCCTAATTTAAATATGTTCTCAACTTTTGCTGTTTGCTGAATTACTGCCATTATAAACTCTCTTTGAGTTCTCATTCTTCCTGTATCATTATCTCCATATTCTTCTGGATATGAACTTCCATCATTATTATGTCTAAAACGTACTAATTGTTCTGCCTTATCTCCATCTAGCAATTGTTCTCCTGCTTTTAGATGAATGTGTAAATCTTGTGATGTGTCATCATAATCCATATCTATTGGAACATTGAATGTAACTCCACCTATTGCATCTACTAGTTTTATAAATCCTTCTGTTTTGACTATCACATAATATTCTAGGTTTAATCCTGTTATTTCATTTACTTCATCTAGAACATCTTGTGGGTCTTCATGTCTACTATATACTGAGTTTATCTTCTCATATGCTGTTGCTCTTGATGGGGTATTTCCTGTATATGTGTCACGTGGTATTGAAAGAAGTGTTGCTTTTTGTGTGTTTGGATTGTATGATGCAACCATTATTGTATCTGTTAATAATGCTCCTTCTTCGTCTGTACTTATTCCTAATACTAGACACTTGAATTCTCCTAGATTTTTCTTGGTGTTTTCATCATGTCCTACTGCTGTTGCAAGCATTCCTGATAGTCCACCACCGTTTTTATATGTTTTATATGCAAATACTCCTCCTGCTATTAGTATGATTAGTAGTAATATTAGTACTATTTTTTTCCTTGCTGACATTTTTTTCTTTTGTTTTGTTTTTGTATTTTTTGTGTTTTTAGTATTTTTCACATTATTTGAATTTTTATTTTTATTATTTTTTACATTCCCTTTATTTTTCACTGTATTAGTTCTTTTGTTTGATTTTTTGTTTTCCAAAATACTCACTCCTAAAATTTCATGATATTAGTATAGCAAAATTCATCATAAAACGCAATAAATTTAGAAGAATTTGTTTAATTTTATGTAATAACTAATTTAAGAAAATGTTAAATAAATTATTCTCATACATTACTTTTGTTAGTGTTGTTTCATTTATACTTTGTGTTGCTATATTATTAGGATAAAATTCTCCAACAAAATATATAATCAATAATACTAAATAAATTATAACTATTCCTCTTAATAATCCATAAATTGCTCCACCAAGTTCATTTGCTTGTTTTATTAGTGGTATTTTTGCTATTAGATTTGCTAGAGCATTTACAAATATTAATATTATTCTAACTATTATAAACAATACAATAGCTGTTCCTGCATATACAATATTAATTGCTAATTCTCTTGCTGATTGTTCTAACATTCCTTGTTTTGCACTTTCTATTAAGTCATTTGTTAATTCACCGCTACTATCTTTTTGCATTGTTTCTGTTACTTTATTATATATACTGTCTTCAATACTTTCATCTATGCTTGTTGTATTGATTATTAAATTTCCTAGTGGTCTGTATAATACAAATGTAATTAAAATTGCAATTATGAATGCACATAATTTTATTGCAAGTGTTACAAATCCTTTTTTATATCCTAAGAATACTGATAGTGCTAAGAATGCAACTATTAAGATATCTATAATTATTCCAACCATTTTTCTTCCTCCTATAAATTTATAATTTCAATCTTATCCCTATACACAATACCTGCTATTGTATCTGACATTACAATATTAGTAATTTCTTGGTTTGCTATATATCTTTTTACTAGCCATCCGTCTGTACTTATGAACTCTACTTCTGTCCCTAAGTTTAATGCTATTTTATTTCCATATGTTATTATTTCTTTTGCTACACTTTCAGCAGTATATGTTTTTGTTTCTTTATTATCTGTACTTACTATGCTTACTTCTGAATTTGCAGTAAATAGCCCTGAAGATTTTTCTTCAACTGATACTGCATTATTTGTTAATTCAACAGATTGAAATATTACTTTTTTATTATTATTGTCTAATAATATTGTTTCTTCTCCATTTTCTATAATTGTGATTTCATCTGTGTACATACATAATAATCTGTCTTTGTCTTGATACTGGATATTTGTTATTAATTTATCATTTTCTCCTTCATATGTATTTTCTACTGAATTTGTTGGGTCTGTACTTGCTTTTTCAATTGAAATTACTTTAACACTAGATTTTATTATCGTACCAGATGTATCAATTTCTGCAATTGCTAAATACTTGTTGTCATTTGAAACTGTAATATCCACCGCTCTATTTGATGATAAGTATGTTTTGAATAGTTCTTTTCCTTCTGGCGAGTACATAGCTACTACTGTTTTATAGCTTGTTCCAGTAATTGCAACTGCGACATATCCATTTTTGTTGACATTTATTTGTGCTATGTTTCCTTCTACTTCTGCTTCCCATTTAATTTCTTTATCTTCTATTAGGTAGAATTTTTGTCCTTGGTTTTCTGCAATTGCTAAAAATCTATTTGCAGAATTAAATAGTGGATTTGATATTTGGATATCTAGTTCTGCTTCTGAATTTCCACTTTGATTATATATGTTTAGTTTTGTCTTACTTAATATTCCTATGTATTTATTAAATGCATATATACTGCTTTGTCCATCTTTTAATTCTATTGTTGTTGCATTGTTTTGTAATACTTCTTTTCTTAGTATGTTTTTATCTATCCATTCTCTGGCTGGTTGATTATATATGTATATTAGTGTTGTTGTTATTACTAATATTAATATTATTACAATTGCTGATATTGTTATTATTTTCTTTTTGTTTATTTTCTTTTTTGTGTTTTCACTTTCTACTTCTTCCCAAAAATCTCTCATTTTATCACATTCCTTATCTTTTTTGTATGCTGTTTTCTTTTGCTTTTTATGGCTTTATTTTACTATATAAATTGAAAAATAGCAAGAATTTTTCTTGCTATTCATACATAGATTTAATATTGAATTTATATTGGTTATATTCGAATTTTAGTACAATATTTTGTTTTTATGTTTTAGCACAAAATATTCATATTATTTTATCTATATAATTTTTCTCATATAAAATATACTATTTTTCATAAAATGCATTATAAGATGATACTCCCCATTGATTTAATGAATATTTTATAAAATTTTGCATACTCCCCTGTGGTATTTGAATAGTATTTTCTATTAATTTAGGACAATCTCTGAAAATTCCATTTGCACCATCATCAAAATCTTCAATAGTAATATTGTTAGTTTCAAAAGTAATATGATTTAAATTATAACAACCATAAAATGCATTATAATTAATTCCTATGTCACCTAAAAAAGTTATTTTTTCAACAGGGGTAAGCATAAATGCTCTTGCACCTAGTATTTTTACAGAATTTGGTATTACCATTTCATTGGAAATATAACACCCAGCAAATGCCATGTCTCCAATTATAGACACTGTATTAGGAATTGTTAATTCACCTATTGGCATATACATATATGCGTTGCTTGCAATTTCCGTTACATTTTTTTCTCCTATTTGTGATGGAATATTTCCTATCCCTGGATATTTTTTCACTATTTCTTGACTTTTATTTTTCATATAATCATATATAAATTCTGCATTTTCTTGTTCACTTTCAAATTCTTCATTCGCTACAGCTTCTTCTAGTTCTTGCACTATATTTGCTCTTAATTCTTCTATTTCATCGTTAAATCCAACTATTCTTACTCCATCTCCTGTGTCTGTTGCTTCAATTCTATACCAACTTTCATCTCCAGTAACTTTGTTGTTTTCAGTAATATTACCATTATTATCAATATCATATTTTCTACCCGAAGTGAATTCTACTGTTATCGGATTTTCTCCAGTTACATCTGTTACATCTGTTCTTCCATTTCTTGATAATTCTAATTTTAATTTTTCTGCTGTTATTTCCCCTTTTCCCTGATTATCTGCCATTACTCCATTATATGCAAGTCCTATTGCCTCTTTTTCTTCTGCTACTCCTGTTTGTGTTTTTGCATCTTGTGCTCTTGTTAATATTCCATTTTGTCCTGTTAATGTTGCAATTGATACTGCTGCTAATATTAAAAGCACAATGATGTTTAGTATGTTATCGATGGTTAGGCTGTAAAAAATCAGACTAGAATAACTCACTAGACCAGCCTGACCATCTAT
>CALXJZ010000024.1 GCA_944388745.1 uncultured Clostridia bacterium | reverse complement strand
GAAAGGAGCGAATAACTATGCCAAAATTAAAAACAAATAAAGCTGCTAAAAAAAGATATTCATTAACAGCTACAGGTAAAGTTAAAAGAACAAAATCAAACAGAAGACATTTACTTGCAAACAAAACAAGTAGACAAAAAAAATCAGGAAAAATTCAAAATGCTTATGCAGATAAAACATGTGAAAACACAATCAAAAAACTATTACCATATGGTAACTAAAAAGAGGAGGGAATATAAATGGCAAGAGTAAAAACAGCAAGAACAACAAGAGCAAGACATAAAAAAGTATTAAAACAAGCAAAAGGATACTATGGTGCAAAACATTATAGATTTAGAAATGCAAACCAAGCAGTTATGAAATCTTTATCATATGCATATGTTGGAAGAAAAGATAAAAAGAGTAATTTTAGAAAATTATGGATAGCTAGAATAAATGCAGCAGCAAGAATGAATGGTATAACATATAGCAAAATGATAGCAGGATTAAAGAAAGCAAATGTTACAATTAACAGAAAAATGTTAGCTGAAATAGCTGTAACTGATCCAAAAGCATTTACAGAAATAGCTGAAATAGCAAAAAAAGCATAAACTAAAAAAAATAAATTATTGAGATAAAAAATAAAGCTATATTATTTTATAGCTCTATTTTTTTGCTCAAAATTATTGCTTTTTCATTTTAGGTTTAGAAATAAGTGCAGCTAAATATCCAAAAAATACGGCGGCAGCAATTCCACCTGCAGCAGCCTTTACGCCACCAACAAAAGCACCAACTAGACCCATTTCTTGAACAGCCTCAATAGCACCCTTAGCTAGATTATAACCAAAGCCAGTCAAAGGAACAGTAGCCCCAGCTCCTGCAAAATCAACTAAATATTGATACACACCAAATCCACCTAAAATAGCTCCAGTCGTAACAAAAATAACTAAAATCTTAGCAGGAGTTAATTTAGTTTTATCAATTAAAATCTGACCAATTACACAAATAATTCCAGCAGTAACAAAACATTTTAATAATACTGTCCAATCAAAAACATTAGCCCAATTAATATCCATAATAACAAATCCTTTCTTAAATTGATAAGTAAAGGTCCGTCCCTCAATCCCTAAAATCAGGGATTTTTAGGACCGTCCCTAAATCCTCCTAAACTTCTATGCTAATTGCATGTGCAATTCCTGGTATACTTTCACCTTGTTGAGAAGTTGTAGAATTCATTAATGCACCAGTAGCAATAAGTAACAGCTTTTTAATTTTTTTTTCTTTTAATTGCTTAAAGAAATATCCAGAAAAAACTGTACCGCAACAAGCACAACCACTACCGCCACTATGCGTATCTTGTGCATTTTTATCAAATATTAAAACTCCACAATCATCATAATTTGACTTAATATTATAACCTTTAGATTTTAGAATATCTATAACAATATCCTTTCCGATGTAACCTAAATCACCACTAATAATAGCATCATAATAACTTGGATTTCTTCTAGTATCTTCAAAATGAGCAATTAAAGTATCTGCAAATGCAGGAGCCATAGCAGCACCCATATTATTTCCATCTTTAATACCCATATCAACAATTTTTCCAGGTGTTATATGTGTAATATATGGACCAGTCCCGCTTTTGGTTAAAATAGCAGCACCAGAACCAGTAACTGTCCACTGACTTGATGGTGGTCTTTGGTTACCTAATTCCAATGGAAAACGAAATTGTTTTTCTGCACTACAAAAATGACTAGATGTAGCACACAAAACATTCTCAGCAAAACTTTCAGTACAAATAGCACCTAAAGACATAGATTCAACAAATGTAGAGCAAGCACCAAATACTCCAAAAAATGGAATGTTCAATTCTCTTAGACCAAAACTTGAAGAAATACATTGATTTAGTAAGTCACCTGCAAACATGCAGTCAATTTTGTTACTAGGAACTCCTGATTTAGAAATTACATTACTAACAGTTTCTTTTATAATTTTACTCTCGGCTTTTTCCCAAGTTTTTTCTCCCCAAAATTCATCATCTAAAGTTTGGTCAAAGTATTTTGCAAGTGGCCCTTTAGCTTCTTTTGGACCAACAATAGATGCACATTCGAGAATTGTTGGAGGATTATCGAAAACAATAGTTTGATTACCAACTTTTTTCAAAAAAATCACCTCTAAAATATATAAGATATGTCTTAAAAAGGACAAATGTCGCATGAGAAACGTCCCCAATGCGACATTAAACAAGTGTCACATTTTGGGTATTAAATATAAGGTAGATAATACCTACTAAAATTGAAGTAGAGATACCAAAAACGAGTACTGGTCCTGCAACAGTAAACATTTTACCACCAACACCCATAACATAACCTTCAGATTTGTATTCCATAGCAGGTGAGACTATTGAATTTGCAAAACCTGTTATAGGAATTAAAGAACCAGCACCTGCAAATTTACCTATTTTATTAAAAAGATTTAAACCTGTTAGAAAAGCAGAAATTCCAATTAATAAGATAGAAACAATAGTACCAGAAGTTGCAGTATCAAAACCTCTTTCCTTACATATGTTTAAAATTATTTGTCCAATACTACATATTAAACCTCCGAACCCAAAAAGCATTAAAACAATTTTTTAAAATTGGAGAATTAGGAGATTTTTTATCTATATATTTTTGATAAGTTTGTTTTGTTTCTAACGGATCCATAATCTAAAACCATCCTTTCTTTATTTAGATTTTATTTTTCAACTCTTCCTCCTAAATGATTTTTTCTATCCAAATCAACAATAAAACTAATATCTAAATCAACAAAATATTCAGAAATCTTATTACCATCAATATTAGCCCTTTGCTCAAGAATTTTAACTTCGGATAAGTAATCAATAGTTTTAGAAGCCTCAGCTATAGCTTTTACAGTTGCATCTTTCCATGATACAGTAGAATAACCTGTTATAGTCAAATGTTTTTTAATATCCACTTTAAATCATCCTTTCAACATGTCCCTAATTGGACATTCAAACTTTTAAAATTATCTTTTCCACAAGTTAGAAAAAATATACAAAAAATATAGAAATTTTATACAAAAAAATATATAATCAAAATATCAAATAAAAGAAAGGAAAAAACGATGATAGATAAAACAAGAGAATTAGCTTTAAAAATTTTATATAAAATCGATAAGGAAAAATCATATTCAAATATTGTACTAAATGAATTAATAAATCAAAATAAAAAAGAATTAACAAACAAAGACATTGGATTAATCTCAGAAATAGTATACGGAACTACAACTTGGAGACTTACATTAGATGAAATAATTAAGAAATATTCTAAAATAAAATTGAAAAAAATCTCTACATGGATTTTGAATATTTTGAGGATGGGAATTTATCAAATTGTATTTTTAGACAAAATTCCAAAATCAGCAGCAGTTAATGAAAGTGTTAATCTTGCTAAAAGATATGGACACAAATCAAGCAGTAATTTCGTTAATGCAATTTTGAGAAAAGTAACAGCAAAAGATTATGAGGATTTCTATGAAATAAAAGATGATATTCAAAGAATTTCTATTACAAATTCAATGCCAATATGGATTATAGAAGAACTGGAAAAACAATTAGGTGATATGAAAAAAGTAGAAGAAATAGCTATCAACTCTAATTTGAAGCCACATTTATCAATAAGAATAAATAATTTAAAAATTGCAGAAAATAAAAATAGAGAACAAGAACAAATAAAAGATTATAAAGAAACAGAATTTGCAAAAAAAGAGAAAAATATAACTAAACAAGAATTAATAGAAAGCTTAGAAGAAAAAGATATAAAGGTAAAACAAGGATTATTAGAAGATTTTTTAATTATAGAAAATGCAAAAAATATAGAAAATATGGAAGAATTTAAACAAGGATTTTTTACAATACAAGATGAAACAGCCGGATTAATCCCAATTATTCTAGAACCTAAAAAGATAGATGTAATACTTGATGCATGTAGTAGTCCAGGAGGAAAAACTACGTATTTAGCAGAAATGATGGAAAACCAAGGACTAATTGAGGCCTGGGATATTCATGAACATAGAACAAAATTAGTAGAAAATACAGCTAAAAGATTGGGAATTACAAATATAGAAACAAGAGTAAATGATGCAACAATATATAATGAAAAATATAAAGAAAAATTTGATAAAATACTATTAGATGTGCCATGCCTAGGGTTAGGTGTTTTAAAAAGAAAACCAGATATTAAATGGCAAAAAAGTAAAGAGGATGTAGAAGAAATAACAAAAACTCAAAAACAAATATTAGAAAATTGTTCGCATTATTTGAAAAAAGATGGAGAGCTAGTTTACTCTACTTGTAGTATTTTGAAAGAAGAAAATGAAAATGTGATAAATGAATTTTTAAGTAATCACAAAGAATTTCAAATAGAAAAAATTGAAATAAAAGAAAATAGAAAAATACAAAATAAAGAATTTTTTGAAAAATATATTAAAAATGATAATTACTTTCAGGTTTACCAAAATGATGAAACAGATGGATTTTTTATCTGTAAATTGAAAAAAGTAGCAAAATCTAGTTACTAAAATTTTGCAAAAAGCTTAAAAAATCAACAAGAAAACAATTATTACAACAATATTACATTTACATTACATTTGCATTAAAATTATTGACTTTTTTCTATAAAAATATAAAATAGATGTGAATATAGATGTAAAAAATTCTAACAAAAAATATACAAGAAAAAAATACAAGTATTCTTTTCTTAAAAATGCAAAATATAAAAATATATACAAATAGAAGAAGGAGAAAATGATGTCAAACTGTTTAGGACTATATATAGAAGAAAATTTAATTAAATATGCCAAAGTTTCAAAAGATCATGACAATTTAAAAGTTGAATCATTTGGAGTTAAATTCTATGAAAAATTAGGACCTGCAATTGAACAAGTGATAGAAGAAACATATAGCCAAAAAACACCTATAAGCATTAACTTGTCAGAAGAAATGTACAATTATTTTGATATGTTTTCGTTACTTACAAAAACAGATTTACAAAAAGCAATTAAAACAGAATTCGAATCATATTGTACAGATAAAGGATATAATCCAAATGTATTTGAAACTAGATATGCCGTAGTAGATTATCCTGATGACAAAGAAAAAATAAAAGTAATTCACATAGCTGAAAATAAAATAGAACTAAACAAAAAAACACAAGTATTTGAAAACTACAGATTAATGAATATTTCTCCAATTTCTATGTCAATACCAAATTTATTAAATACAGAAGAAAAACAAAATGCTCTAATTGTAAACATAGAAGATGAAACAACAATAACAACAATAATTGATAACAAAGTATATAATGTTGATAAAATAGAGCAAGGAGCAAGTGAAATTTTATCAAAAATAAATTTAAAAGAAAATTCATATTCTAAATCTTATGAAATATGTAAAAATACAACGATTTATACTTCAGAAGGAAGAGAATTACAAGAAGAACAATCAAGCTATTTAGATGACATCATGCCAACACTATACACAATTGTTGGTGAAGTAAGAAGAATTTTAAATACAAATACTGAGAAAATAAGTAAAATATATTTAACAGGTACAGGAGCTTTAATAAATAATGCTGATTTATATTTTCAGGAATATTTAGATGATGTTAATTGTGAAATATTAAGACCATATTTTATAGAAGGAACAAGAGATTTAAGTATAAAAGATTATATTGAAGTAAACTCTGCTATATCATTAGCTATGATGGGACTTAATGAAGGAATTGCAGGAATGAACTTTAGAAAAGCAACTTTTGCAGATAAAGTTCCTAGCTGGTTAAAAATTGATATTAATCCAGATAAATCTGAGAAAGAGAAAAAATATTTAGGCGGACTATTAACATGGGATTTAGGACAAAAACTTGATAAGACTGAAAAAGGATTAATGAGAGTGGCATCAGGATTATTTCTATTATTTATAATTTACAGTTGCTTTTCAGTACTTTTAGGAAATCAAATAAATGCAAAAGAAGACGAAGCAAATGAATCAATTGCTTCAACAACAAGGCAAATTCAATTAGCAAGTACAGATAATGAAAAAATCAAATCAAAAACAAATGAATACACAACTATGATTCAAAATTTAGAAGAAGCAAATAATCAATTATCAGAAAGAAATAGAACTAGAAATGCAATACCTAATTTATTAAATCAAATAATGTCTATCATACCAGCAAGTGTTCAATTAACATCAATAGAAAACACATCAAATACACATATAGTTATAAATGCACAATCTAACAAATATGAACAATTAGGATATTTAGTAGCAAAAATGAAAACAGATGTAATTTTAACAAATGTTATATCAACAGCAGGACAAAAAGATAACAATGTTGTTACTATAAGGATAGAAGGAGATTTACCATGAAAAAATTATTAATATTAATCTTGATTGCTCTTTTGCTCGCTTTAGTAGGGATTGTTGGACTAAATGGAGTTCAAATTGGTAACTTAGAAATTCTTGGAATACGAGATATTCAAGATAAAAGTGCTGAATTAGACGAAAAAATTCAAGAAGCAGGAAAATTAGCACAAAAAGATTTTCAAGCAGCAGTGCAAGAGGTACAAGATAATAGTAAAAAATTAAAAGAAACAAAACAAGAATATTTAGATATGACAGCTGTTAGCTCAGAAAGTGATGTTCGATCAGCAGCACAACTTGAGACATATGAAATAGAAACTTTATGGGTTAAATTAGGAAATCATGCAACTAATGAAGGTGCAACAATGAAAATGGATGTAACTAAAGGAACTAATACAACTCAAGAAACTTACAATTTAAACTTTACTGTAAATGGAAGCTATATATCAATTACAGATTTTATATCTGATATAGAAAATGATGAAACATTAGGATTTAAAATTGAAGAATTTAAATTAGTACCATCAAGTAATACAACATCAGATTTACAAGCAACATTTGTATGTAAAAATGTATCAATTAAAGATATAAATGAAACAACACCAGTAACACAAACTAATACAAATAATACAACAAACACAAGTAATGCAACTAATAGTACAAATACAACAAATTCAACTAACACAAATAACACAAATAATACGACAAATTCTTCAAACACAAGCAATACAACTAATACAGCACAATAATAAAATCATTTAAGGAGGAACAATATGGCTAAAAATGTTATTAAAGAAATAATCATATTATTACTATTATGTTTAGCTATAATATTATTATTGGGAATATTACTATATGAATATGTTCCAATGTCAAAAACAGTTCCAAATCCAGTGTCATATACAACTCCAGAGGATGTACAACAGGAATTGGCCTCATCATCTGATGTAGATAACAGCCAAATTATATTGACATATGAAGTAGATTCAACAGATTTAAATAATTATGAAAGAATTAATGATTATCAACCTGGAAAAGCAAACCCATTTTCATCTTATGAGACAAGTGGGGAAAACACAACAACAAATGGTTCTGCAACAGGTGGAAGTAGTAGCTCTTCAGGAAGTAGTTCAAGTAATTCTAATAACACAAATACAAGTAGTAGTGGAAACACCACAACATCTGGTGGAGAGTACTTCCAAGATAAAGGAACAAAATAATTTAAGTTATTAACGTTATACTTATTAAATTAAGTATAGTGCAAATATATATTAAATCAAAAGAAAAGGAGGGAAAGAAACATGAGAAATCAAAAAGGTATTACTTTAATAGCACTTGTTATTACAATCATTGTTTTATTAATTTTAGCAGGAGTATCAATAGCTATGTTAACAGGACAAAATGGTATATTAACAAGAGCAACAGAAGCAAAAAGTGATACAGCAAGAGCAGAAGTTGTTGAAAGAATCAATATGGAACTAAATGGTATTTATACAGATGCGTTAGCTGGACAAAAAAAATTTAATGCAGCATATATAGCACAAATTAATACTAATTTAAATGGTAAAGCTCAAGTGGTTGAAACAGTTGAAGAGGATGCGACAACATCAACAATAACAATTAAAGGTACTGGTGATTATACATCAATTCAAGGTTCAGTAAACGCAGGATCAACACCAGTTTCAATTAGTCCAGCTTCATAAAATTTAAAAAATAATATTAGGAGGATTTTATAATGAAAAATCAAAAAGGTATTACATTAATCGCGCTTGTTATTACAATCATTGTTTTATTAATTTTAGCAGGAGTATCAATAGCTATGTTAACAGGACAAAATGGTATATTAACAAGAGCAACAGAATCAAATAGAGAAACAATAGAAGCAGAAGCTAAAGAAAAAATTAATTTAGCATTAAATGAAGTTTATACTAATATATTAGCAAATAAAGATGCTGATGTTGAACCAACAATAGGTGATTCAAACGATATAAAATTTAATGTAGGAACTATAAATCTTTCTGGACCTACAGTAATTACAATAACAGCTGATACACCATATACAGACTTTAAGGGTTCTATAGAATATACAGAAGGTAAATATATTATTAATGAAGCAGATATATCTTAAGATGAATTATAAAAATTAACAGCCATACGCACACAACGTGTGTATGGCTAAATTTAAAAATAAGAAAACAAAACTAAAGTAAAGATAAGGAAGAAAAAAATGAACATATTTTTATACATAATAATATTCATAATAGGAAGTCTATTTGGAAGCTTTTTCACATTAGCAGTATATAGAATTCCAAAAAAACAAGATATTATACATACCCATTCATATTGTCCTAATTGTAACCACAAATTAGGTTTATTAGATTTATTCCCAATAATAAGTTATATATTTTTAGGTGGGAAATGTAGATATTGTAAAGAAAAAATAAGACCAAGATATTTCATATTAGAAATATTATCAGGAACACTATTTGTAATATTTGCATTTTTACTAGGAATAAGATTTGAAACATTAACATTAATCAAAATTATAGATTTTGCATTCATAGCTTTATATCTAACATTTGTAATATTACTTGCAGGAATAGACAAAGAAAACAGAAAAATCGAAAAAGGTGTTTCAGTATATGGGGTAATAATATCTATTATGTATATGATATATCTATACATAGTAGGTGATGCTAATATATATAGATATGTTATATATTTAGTTTTATATATACTACTACTTATATTAGACACAGTTACATTAAAAAATTATGCAAAAGATAACTATATAATAGGAATACTAATAGCACTAATAACAATGACAATATTTACAAATGAACTTATAGTAATAACAAGTATAATATTGACATTATTAGGAGTATCAATAGATTTCCTAATAGCAAAACTAAGAGATTTAACTAGTAGAGTAAAAAAATCGGACAATCAAATATATAAACAAATCAGCATATTTTTCTACTTAGCAATAAGCAATATAATATTATTAATTTTAGTTTTATTTACAAACTATATATGTATGTAAAAAATTAGTTCTTTTTCAAAAAAACAGCGAATTGAGAAAGGAAAGATATTAACTATGAAAATAAAAAGTGAGAAAGGTTATACAGGAATAGACATAGCAATTTCAGTAGTCGTATTATTTATCTTTGTATCATTAATTGCAGTATTAAGTTACAATTTTAATAGTAGAACACGTGAAATTGAATTAGCTTCAGAAGCAACATATTTAGCGATTGATGAAATAGAAAATATAAAAAACGCAGGTTTTGATGCAATAGAAACAATTAGATATGATGAGAATAATCCATATATAGATAGAGAAACTCAAACAGCAGGATTTTTTGAAAAAGTAACAGTTAAAGATTATGCAGATATAAAGTCAGGAGATTCAACAATAGTTCCAAATTTAGTTAAACAAGTAACAGTAGAAATTTCATATATGTTCAAAGGAAAAACTCAAACTGTTGAATTATCAACAATTTTATCAAAATAAGTGGATTACACATTAACAGAAATAAATTGAAAGGAATTTACTATGAAATCACAAAAAGGTATTACATTAATTTCATTAACTATATATGTAATTGTAATGGCAATAGTTGTTGGAGTTGTTGCAATAATTAGTACTTTTTTCTATAGTAATATAAACGATACCACCCAACAATTAGATCCTTTAACAGAATATACAGATTTTAATAGCTTTTTCTCTGATGAAGTAAATCATTCAAATATAAAAATATTAGAATGTGGAACAACTGATAACGGACAAAATTATATAGTTTTTGATAATGGAGTACAATATACATATATTCCAGAAAATCAAGGCGTATATAGAAATCAAGTGAAAATTGCAAGTGGAGTAGAAAGTTGTACATTTACGAGAAATATTGAAAATGGAAAAAATGTAGTTAATGTAGTATTTAAGGCTGGAGGTAAAACAAGAGAAACCACATATACATTAGCAAATTAGTGAATTAGTAAATTTTTGTAATTCTTAAAAATACGATACAAAAATAAATAAATATAGTATAATAAAAAAGAATACAAAAGAAAGGAAGGCAAGAGCATATGGAATTAAGAAGAAAACAACCAATAGGTGTTGAACTTGTAAAAAGGGGAATTGTTTCAGAAGCAGATGTTGAAAATGCACTACAATATCAAAAAGAACATCCAAATAGAAAAATAGGAGATATTCTTTATATTTTAAATGCATGTGAACCATTAAAGTTAATACAAGCAATAGGTGATATAGTTGGTGAAAAAGGTATAATATTAAATCAAAGTGCAATAAAAATAAAATTAACAGATTACATTTCTTTAGATATTGCGAAAGATAATAAAGCTATACCTTTTGAAGTAAGTAATGGAAAAATAAAAATATGCTTTGCAAATACAGTAAAAAATAGAAGCATGGAAAATATTAGACTATTAATGCTAAATAAAGGTCTAGTAATGGAAAGCTATATTACATTTGAAAGTGATATAGATAGAATTTTGAAGTCTTTAGAAGGTACAACAAGAGAAGATTTTGCTCTTGAAGGAGCAAGTGATACAGTCACAAATTTAGTAGATAGTATTATAAAAACAGGAATAGATAGAAGAGCAAGTGATATTCATATTGAGCCTATGGCAGATGAAGTAAGAGTTAGATATAGGATAGATGGAGAACTATTTACAGCAGCTAAAATAAATAAATCAAAACAACAACAAGTAATAGGAAGACTAAAAGCCATATCAAATATGCATCAAGAAAAACAAGAATCACAAGATGGTAGAATCTTATTATATGATGATTATAATATCCGTGTTTCTTCACAACCAAATGTATATGGGGAAAAATTTGTTTTAAGATTATTAAAGAAAAATGAAAATATAAAAAATATATTTGACTTAGGATTCCCAGCAACTGAAGATGAATTAAAAAGAAGTATAAATAAAAGAAACAGTATAACGATAATGGCTGCACCAACAGGTGAAGGTAAAACAACAACACTATATAGTATTATAGACTACCTAAATAGCCCAGAAATTAATATAACAACAATAGAAGACCCTGTAGAAATTAGAATAAGAGGATTAAACCAAATTGAAATAGATGAAAATAAATCATCATTCTCAGGCTCACTAAGGACAGTTTTAAGACAAGACCCAGATGTTATATTAGTAGGAGAAATAAGAGATAGAGAAACAGGAGAAATAGCAATACAAGCTGGACAAACAGGACACTATGTATTATCAACAATCCATACAATAGATGCAGTAGAAGTAATTACAAGATTAAGAAAACTAGGACTTTCTGATTATGATATTGCAAGTACACTTGCAACTGCAATTTCACAAAGACTAGTTAGAAAATTATGTACAAAATGTAGAAAAGAAAGACCATTTAATGACGAAGAGAAAAAGATAATCAAAAGTCTTGGAGAAAAATATGGAGTAGACTTTGATTTAACTGGAACAACATATGATGCAGTAGGATGTAAACATTGTAATAATACAGGATATTATGATAGAATTGGAGTTTTTGAAATATTAAATATTACAGACGAAATAAAAGAAGAAATCATGAATGGAAAATCAAGTTTGGAAATTAGAAGAAAAGCTTTAGAACAAAATTATAAACCATTAGTAATAGATGGAATTGGAAAAGTAATTAAAGGATTAACAACTTTAGAAGAACTTAATAAAAAATTGTTATTCTATTAATACTTATAAATTAAAAGAATTATAGGTAAATAAGAAACTGAATTTATATAAATATAATCCACGAAGGAGGAAATTAAATTATGAACTTAAGTGAAATATTAGATAAAGCAATGGAAGTTGATGCATCAGATGTGCATTTAATATGTGGAAACAAACCAATGCTTAGAATTGCAAGAGATTTGATACCAGTAGAAGGTAGTCAAATCTTAACAGAAGATGATATGTATGAGTTTTATGATACTCTAGTACAAGGAAATGTAGATAAAGACGAAGTTTTTAATACAAATAGAAAGCTAGATATGTCATATGTTCACAGAGATATACGTTTAAGGGTAAATATATCACTTTCTGATGATGTTCCACTATGTACACTAAGATTAATAAAAAATGAATTACCATCTTATGAGTCATTAGGAGTACCAGATATAGTTAGAAGAATGACATATCAACCACAAGGATTGATACTAGTTACAGGTAAAACAAACTCAGGTAAAAGTACAACATTAAATGCATTAGTAAACTATATAAATGAAAATCAAAATAAAAAAATATTGACACTAGAAAACCCAGTAGAATATAAACATCATTCTAAAAAATCCTTAATAGTACAAAAAGAAGTTGGAAAAGGAAGAGACAGTTTAACATTTAGTGATGGTGTTAAAAACTCATTAAGAGAAGACTGTGACATATTAGTAATTGGAGAGATTCGTGATAAAATTACTATGGAAGCAGCAATTGAAATGGCAGAATCAGGACACCTAGTAATTGGAACATTACACACAAAATCATGTGCAGAAACAATAGATAGAATGATAAACTTTTATGAAGTTAGAGACCAAGCAAGTGTTAAATACTTGTTATCATCACTATTAAAATTGGTTGTATCACAAAGATTACTAAAAGGAAGAGATGGAAAACTAGTTTTAGTTCCTGAAGTTATGGTTGTAGACAATGTTGTAGCAGGTATAATTAGAAAAGAAAAATTGAGTGTATCTGAAATAGAAGATGCTATACAAAGTGCTGCAGACAAAGGAAGTATAGGACTAATAAATTCTTTAGCAAAATTATTTGTTGAAGATAAAATAACATTAGACCAAGCAAAATCACAAATAGAAGAAAAGAATATTGAAATATTAAATAGAACAATAATGCAGATGAAAATCAAAAAAAATAATTAAAAATAGGAGGTAAAAAAATGCCTACTTATATGTATAAAGCTGTTACAAAGTCAGGCTTAGTAGTAAGAAATAGAGTAGAATCAGCAAGTAGACAAGGGCTTATAAAAATGCTCAAAAACAATAATCTATTACCAATATCAATTGAGCAAATTTCTTATATTTCTAAGAGAACACCTAAAAAGCAAAAAAAGAATATAACAAATATTCAAGAAATAATGAAAAATGTAAATACAACTCAAATAGGTGTAAAAAGTAAAACACAGACCACAAAAGAAAAAATAAATCTATATTTGGCTAAAACAGAAAAAATTACACAAAGAGACTTAGTAGTATTTACACAAAATTTCTACTTATTGAAAAAAGCAAACTTTAACAATATACATGCATTAAGTACAATTATAGAAAGTACGGAGAATATATCCTTCAGAGGAATATTGGAAGATATCTTAGCAGGACTTGAAGCTGGAGAAAACATGTATACCACAATGGAATATTATTCAAATGTATTTCCATATATATATATAAATATGATTAAAGTAGGAGAATTATCAGGTTCTTTAACAAACTCACTAGAACAAGCTGTAAAATATTTAGATGATACAGAAGCATTAAATAAAAAATTAAAATCAATATTAATACCAAATATTATACAATTTGTATTATTGCTTGTTATGTTAGTTGTAGGAACATTATTCGCAATTCCTGCAATACAAGGAATCTTTGATGAATTAGGAACAGATGAAACTTTACCAGCAATAACATTATGGTTCGCAGACTTTGTAGATATGGCAATTCAGTATTGGTATATTCCAACCTTAATAATAATAGGAATTGTAGCTATAATTCTATTCTATATAAATACACCAAAAGGAAAATACAATTTTCACTACTTTAAATATAAGATGCCAATATTTGGAGAATTAATATTTGCACTTGATTTTTCAAGATTTTTAAAAGCTATGTTATTAAACCTACAAAATGGAATGAGAATTCAAGATGCAATTGATGTTAGTAAAAATGTAATTAAAAATTATGTTTTACTGTCAATTATAGAAACATCATTAAATAATATCTTGATAGGTGGATCATGGGTAGAACCTTTTGAAAAGTCAGGTCTTGCTAAACCTATGATTACAGAAATGTTGAAAATAGGTATGCAAACAGATTTGACTGAGATGATGGAAAAGTTAGTTGAATATATGGAAATTGATATTGATAATATTATGAACAAGATTATGAAGGCTTTACCTCAAGTTGTTTATGCAATTGTTGGTGCAGTATTGATATTCTTCGTTTTAGTTGTATTAGTACCTTGTATCCAAGTTTATATGGGTAACTTCTTGTTCTCAGCATATGATGTGTAAGTAGATGATGGAATATTATATTAAATAATTTTAAAATTATTTAAATATAATATTCTTTTTAAAAAATTTGAAAGGAAAGGAAATCATATAATATAAATGAAAGTTGGAATTGATTTAGGTGGAAGTCACATTGCAATAGGTGTTGTAAACAACAATGGAAAGATTATAGAAAAATTTGAGAAAAGAATTTTAAATAACGAGAAGAAGAATATCGAAAGAACAATAGAAGAAAATATATTTCAACATATAAAAGATTTAAGCACGAAATACAGAATTGAAAGAATTGGAATTGCAGCACCAGGAACAATTCAAGATGGAAAGATTATTAATGCATATAATCTTGGAATAAAAGGAGAATATGGAATAGTATCAAATTTGTCAAAAAAGATAAAGCTTCCCATTAAAATAAGAAATGATGCTAAATGTGCAGCTATTGCTGAAAATAAATATGGCTGTTTAAAACAATATAAAAGAAGTTTATTCTTAACATTAGGAACAGGAATAGGCGGAGCAGTGATAATCAATAATGAATTGTTAGATACAGGAAATCTTCCCGGATGTGAATTTGGACATATGGTTATAGAAAAAGAGGGATTACTTTGTAGTTGTGGAAAGTTTGGATGCTGGCAACAATATGCATCAATGAAAGCTCTAAAAGACAATTTAAGAAAGCTATTGGGATATGATGAAAAAACAGATAGTAAACAATTACTTAATATTTTAAGAAATACTCAAAAAGAAGATAAAGAATTTTCTGTAATAAATAATATAATAGAAGAATATATAGAGGACTTAGCCATAGGAATATCAAATTTAATAAACATTTTTGAGCCAGAAATAATTGGGATTGGAGGCAGCTTTGTATATTTTAAAGATGTCTTATTAAATAGGCTAGAAAATAAATTATTAAATGATAATTTGATATTTAACTCAAGAAAAGATATAAAAATTGAAACAGCAATTTTGGAAAACGATGCCGGAATAATTGGAGCAACTTTATAAAAATAATAGAAGGGGAAAAAATTGAAACAGAAGAATGATGATAAAGTTTTAATAGAAATAAAAGACAAAAAAGATTATAGTATAAAAGATATTGTACTATTTTCATTACTTTTTATTTGGATGATTATTCCGATTTTAAAAATGATTCAAGGTGTTTCATTATTTACAGTAATTTATGAATATAGATTCATGGAAATTGTAGGAATAATTGGAATATATCTTTTTGCTTTTGAAATCTATAAAAAGATAAAAACAAGTGATAATAAAAAGTTACTAATAAAAGAATTATTGCCTATAATAATTTTAGTAGGTTATCTAATTTGGACATTAATCTCGTGCATATTTGCACAAGATAGACAAAAAGCATTCTATGGAGATGCATACAGAAAAGAAGGATTTATAACATATTTAATTTATGCAGGATTCTTTGCATGTGCATTTTTAATAAAATCAGATAAATTGAAAAGATGTTTATTGAATTCTTTTATTATAGTAGCAATTATAAATATTATATTAATAAATCTAACTAATAATAGTATACAAATGTTAAAAATATTTCACTTCAAAAACATACAAGTAGGAGTATTTAGTAATTCAAATCACTATGGATATTATTTATTGTTAGCAACTATAACAGCATGTCTTTCTTTTATAGTAGAAAAAAATAAAATAATAAAAAGTTTCTATGGATTAGCATATCTTATATTAATATATAATTTAATACTTAATAATACATTTGGATGTTATATTGCGTTTGCAATAACAATGATATTATTTTTTGTATATTGCATTTATCAAAAGAAAAATAGAGTAATAACTGTAGTTTCCGTTTTAATACTTATAATAATTTCGTGTTTTGTACAATATAATGGAAAAAATGTAGTAGTTAATAATGCAAAAACTTTGTTTAATGACATTAGTAGTATACTTGATGTAGCTAAAAACAGAAACAACTATAAAATAGAAGAAAATGTTCAAAATGAAAACAATAATATAAGTAAAAGCGAAAATAATACTAAAAATAATAGTGCAATTAATAGTGAAGCAGAGAAAAGGTTAGAAAACGCAGGAAGTGGAAGAGCGCAACTTTGGAAATATGGATTGAAGATATTTTTAGATAAACCAATTCTAGGATACGGTACAGATAATTTAGAAAGTGAATATAAAAAGTATAATATAGAACAAGATAGACCACATAATTTAATTATTCAGCTAGCTACCACTTCAGGTTTACCAGGATGTATTTTATATATTATTGCAATTGGATTAATACTTGTAAGAGCATTTAAAAAATTAAAAAATTCTAATAGCATATATACTATAGTATTTTTTGCAATAATTGCATATTTGATTTCTGCTATGTTCGGAAATTCAATGTATTATACATCTCCATATTACTTTATTTTTTTAGGAATAACTTTTGCAGTTACAATTCGAAGTAGTGAAGTATAAACTTTCCAAAAATTTCTGGTTAATTGTAAAAGTAAAATATAGTTTGTAAAATTAACGTCAAGTGTAAGATTAATGGCTAAAAATCAAGACTT
>CALXJZ010000023.1 GCA_944388745.1 uncultured Clostridia bacterium | reverse complement strand
GGTCAGGCTGGTCTAGTGAGTTATTCTAGTCTGATTTTTTACAGCCTAACCATCGATAACATACTAAACATAATTGTCTTGCTAATATTAGCAGGAGTATCTATTGCGACTTTAACAGGAGAAAATGGAATACTAACAAGAGCACAAGATGCAAAAAAGCAAACAGAAATTGCATCAGTAAAAGAACAGGCACAGTTAGATATAACAAATTGGGTAGCAGAAGAATTGAAAAATGGAAGAGATGGAACAATTAGCAGTTGGGAAGATATAAAGAATATATTAAAAACAGCGAATCCAGATGAAGAGGATAGATATTATAAAAATGTAACAGAAGAAGGAGTCGAAACACCAAATGGATATCTTGTTCCAATAGAAGAACTATATACAAATAGTCCAACTGGAGGAGATGTACCAGAATTTGATGAAAATACTTTAACAATAGGAGAGGCAATAAATACAAATAAATATGGATATATAGTTCCAGAGTATATAGTTAAAACTTCAGCAATGAGTTCAAATGTATGGAAACTATTTTATCAGGATAGTAACTATACATATTTGATTACAGATGAAGTAATAGGAAGCTATAAACCAAGTGACTATTATAATGGTATGTTTACAAGTGGTTCTTATGTTAGTACAATAGGACAAAAATTAAATTCAAGGTTATTAGAAGCTGGAGGATTTTTTACTGAAAGTAATAAATATATAGGTATACTTGCAACAGCATGGTTAACAGATACATCAGAAACAAGTATGTGGAATGAATATAAAAATAGCGATGCAGTATTTGCAATAGGAAGTCCAACAGCAGAACTATATGTAGCATCATTTAATGCAACAGCAAGTGAAAATTCAGCAAATCCAATAACATTAGGAGTAGAAACATACGGATATACACATACAACAACAACTAACCAATTGAAAACAAGGTATAATTATGGGATTTATAATAAAAGTACATCATTAAAATGGTGGATTGCTTCTCCATATTACTCTCTTGATACTGATGGAACTTATGTAAACGCTTCAAAAGGATGTTTCGGAGGCGCTGATGCGGGATATGCAGCTTTTGGAATTCGCCCTATAGTTTGCATTCAGACATCTGTGTTCAATGAAAAATATAAATTGACTGAACCAGAATAAAAAATTTGATGTAAATTTTATAAATATCAAATATTATTTATGATATTTATGAATAATGTTCTTTTCAAAATTTAGTTGGAGAATTTAAAATCAATGTCAATTTATTATACTTGCTGATTGTGGAGATAATACATTAAAAGAGATTATATATTAAGAAACACTAGAAAACTAAAAAAAATGAAACCTCATGTGTAATATGATTATGTAATTTAAAAGTTACTAATATATTAAACATGAGTTTTTTGATATATTTTTTATAAAAAATATAAAAATATATCAAAAAACCATTTACATTTGCAAAAAAATTGTATAAAATAAAAAAGAATGAAGAGAAAAACGTCGAAAACAAAAGAAAATTTAAGAAAGAAGGGGTAATATCAATGAAAATATTGATGTTGACATGGGAATACCCACCAAGAGTGGTAGGAGGAATCTCAAGAGTAGTATATGATTTATCAAGAACACTACTAAAAGATGGACATGACGTAACAGTAGTAACATATAAA
The DNA here is from genome assembly GCA_944388745.1 of uncultured Clostridia bacterium. GTDB lineage: Bacteria > Bacillota > Clostridia > TANB77 > CAG-508 > CAG-269. Next base: position 16,854 of record CALXJZ010000023.1, on the reverse strand, counting down.
GATGGAGATGCACCATATTTTGAAGATGATAAAGGAGTCAAAGTACATCGTGTAGACAACTTTATGATAAATCCAAATAATTTCATAGACTGGATAATGCAAATGAACTTTAACATGATAGCAAAAGCAAATGAAATTATTGCAAAAGAAGGAAATTTTGACGTTATACACGCACATGATTGGTTAGTTGCATATGCAGCAAAAACACTAAAAAATTCATATAACATACCAATAGTATCAACAATACATGCAACAGAAGCAGGAAGAAACAGTGGAATACATGATGAAACACAAAGATATATAAATGATACAGAATGGATGTTAACATATGAATCTTCAGAAGTAATAGTAAATAGCAACTACATGAAAGGTGAGCTACAAAGACTATTTGGATTACCATATGAAAAAATAAATGTAGTACCAAATGGTGTAAACTTAAGCCTATTCAACGGAGTAGAAAGAGACTATAACTTCAGAAGAAGATATGCAATGGACAATGAAAAAATCATCCTATTTATGGGAAGATTAGTATATGAAAAAGGGATACAACATCTAATTGCAGCAATGCCAAAAATATTAAGTGGATACCATGACACAAAACTTGTAATTTGTGGTAAAGGCGGAATGTTAGAAGAATTACAACAACAAGTAAGACAAATGGGAATAGAAAACAAAGTATATTTTGCAGGATACATGCAAGGAAAAGATGTACAAAAAATGTACAAAGCAGCAGATATATCAGTATTTCCAAGTACATATGAACCATTTGGAATAGTTGCACTAGAAGCAATGCTTTCAGAAAATCCAGTTGTAGTATCTGATATAGGTGGATTAAATGAAATAGTAGAACATAGAGTAAACGGAATGAAAAGCTATTGCGGAAATCCAAATTCAATTGCAGATTCAATACTAGAATTGTTATATGACCACAAATTATGTGCAGATATCACAAAGAGAGCAAAAAATAAAGTAAGAAATGATTATAATTGGAGTAAAATAGCACAAGATACACACTTTACTTATCAAAAAGCAATTTGTCAATCAATGGCAGAGAAACAAAAAAGAGAATTGGAACAAGAAAGAGCAAGAAAAACAAAAAAGGCAAGAAATACGGAAAGAGAGATAACAAACTTATTAAGTTTCAGAAAAAGGCAAGCATACGCATAGGCTTGTCTTTTATGTACAGTCAGGGATTAGGAACGTCCTCTAATCCCTGAAAAATTTTTAAAGAATTTTCACAATTTCTACAAATTTAGCAAAAAAATGGTGTATAATATAGAAGCAAAGCAAAATAAAAATTGAAAGGAAAAACAAATATGGCAGAATTCAAATCAGGATTTGTAACATTAATAGGAAGAACAAATGTAGGAAAATCAACACTATTAAACTTACTTGTAGGAGAAAAAGTTGCAGCAATAGCAAATAAAGTACAAACAACAAGAACAGCAATAAAAGGAATAGTAAACAGAGAAAATTCACAAATAATATTTGTAGACACTCCAGGGATTCATAAACCAAAGACCAAATTAAACGAAACAATGATAGAAACATCATTTGGAAGCCTTGCGGACAGTGACTTAATATTATTTTTAATTGAAGCAACAAGTGATGAAATAGGTAGAGGAGATAGAAGAATTTTAGACAAAATAAAAGAAGCAAAAAAGAAAACTATTTTAATAATTAATAAAATTGATTTAGTAAAAAAAGAAAAATTATTAAGTCTAATTGACTTATATAGCAAAGAATATGACTTTGAAGCAGTAATACCAATTTCAGCAACAAATATCAAATACAAAGAAATAATATTAAATGAAATCGAGAAGAACCTAAAAGAAGGACCTGCATATTATGATATAGAGGAATATACAGACCAGACTTTAAGGCAACTTGCAGAAGAAACAATTAGAGAAAAAGCTTTAAAACTATTACAAGATGAAGTACCACATGGAATTTATGTTGAAGTAGAAAAAATGAAACAAAGAAAAAACAAAAATGGTGAAGATATATATGATATAGAAGCAACAATTTATTGCTTAAGAAATTCACACAAAGGCATTATAATAGGAAAAAACGGAGAAATGCTAAAAAGAATTGGAAGAATGGCAAGAATTGACATGGAGGAAAATTTTGGGGTAAAAGTAAATCTAAAAACTTGGGTAAAAGTAAAAGAAGACTGGCAAGAAAATGATTCAATAGTAAATAAATTTAAATTAAACAAATAGAATAAAAATACCAAAAATGCAAAAGATAAAAGTAAAGACATAAGGAAGGAATGATAGCAAATGATTAAAAAAATAGCATGGGAAGCATTTAAAAATACGGGTGATATAAACACATATTTAGAATTTAAACAAATAGAAGAAATAGAAAAAGGGATTTGGGGACGTTCTTTTAATCCCTTCGAACAGGGATTGAGGGACACTCCTAATAAATTGGATAACAGTTTTAATATAGAAAAAAGAATAACTAAAAAAGATGATAACTAAAAGGAGAAATAACTAAATGGCAAACATAAAAATAAGCGGAGTAGTATTATCAGAAAGCAATATGGGAGATTATGACAAAATGCTAACAATATTAACACCAAATGTACGGAAAAATCTCATGTGTAGCTAAAGGAGCACGTAGGCCAAGAAGTGCTCTTTTAGCAGGCACGCAGATGTTTTGCTTTGGAGAATATTTGATGTTTAAAGGGACAGGTACATATCATATAAATTCGGTTGAACCAATAGAAGTATTCTATAACATACGAACAGATTTGGATAAATTAAAATATGCAGTAAATATAATAAAAATAATACAAGACGTAACACATGAAAACCAGAATTGCTTTAATATATTACAATTACTTTTAAATACATTATATGTAATATCAGAAACAGATAAAAATTTAGATTTAGTATTAAGTATATTTAAAATGAGATTAGCAAGTATTATAGGATTTAGACCAAAAATAGAAGGATGCACAAATTGCAATGAAAAAGAAAATTTGCAATATTTTAGTTTAAGAGATAATGGATTAAAATGCAAAACCTGTGGAGCTCAGGATAAATCAGCTATTAGCATAACAGAAAGTACTTTAAATGCAATAAGATATACAATAACAGCACCACCTAAAAAGTTGTATTCATTTGAAATAAAAGATGAATCTTTAGAAGAGTTTAAACTTATTGCTAAATTATACTTTAATGAAAAACTGGAAAAAGAGTATAAATTAGAAGATTTATTTTAACATTTGTAACTATAAAATGAAAAATAACAAAAAAACTTGAAAAAAAACGAAATAACGTATATAATAAAAATATACTATAAAATTTAAACATGAAAGAAGAAGGGAGCGATTTTTATGAAAATAAAAATAACAGGAAAGGAACTAAAGATAACAGAAGCTATAAACGATTACGTAGAGAGAAAACTAGACAGAATAGATAAATATTTTGAAGATTCTGAAGCAGAAGTTACATTAAGAACAGAGAAAAATGAACAAATAGCAGAAATCTATGTAACTGCAAATGGAGAAAAATACAGAGCAGTAACAGAAGATAAAGATATGTATGCATCAATTGATAAAGATATTGATATATTAGAAGGACAAATTAGAAAAGCAAAAACTAAAAAAGAAAAAATGATGAAAGATGCATCACTAAAAACAATGGAAACAGTAGATGATAAAATTTCAGAAATACAAGATGAAATTATAAAAACCTCATATTATGAAATAAAACCAATGTTACCAGAAGATGCAGTTTTAAAATTAAAAGAAAAACCAACACACAATTTCTTAACATTTATAAATGTTGAAACAGGAAAAGTAAATGTAATACATAAATTAAAAGATGGAAAAAATTACGGTTTAGTAGAACCAGAAGCGTAATTTATAAAAAAGGAAAAGGCAGGAAATCAAATCCTGCCTTTATGTATTTTAAAAATAAAATATATAAAAACAAAATTTAACTTCCTACCAAAAAAGTGTTAAATATAAAACTATTTCATGTTTCTTTCAGCTTGTTCGATCATTTTTTTAACCATTTGTCCACCTATTTTACCAGCATCTCTTGAAGATAAATCTCCGTTATATCCGTCTTTTAAATTAACACCAACTTCACTAGCTACTTCATATTTGAATTTATCTAAAGCAGTCATAGCTTCTGGAACTAATTTTTTGTTTGATGAGTTTGCCATTGTTTTTTCACCTCCTGTAATATTACATTTAAGAAAAAACTTTTGCTTTTTCTAATACTAGAATGTGTAGAAAAAGAAGAAAATAAACAAGAAATTTTTACCAAAAGATGAAAAAAATAATATTGCAATTTTTTGTCGGAATAAGTATAATGAAAAAGCAGGTGATAAAAATTTAAAAGCTTATTTAACAAAAAGTCAAAATACAATGGAGGAGTTAAAAATATGTACAAATTAGTAGCGATAGATTTAGATGGAACAATGCTAGATAGTTTCGGACAAGTTACAGAAAACACAAAAAAAGCAATACAAAAAACAATAGAAAAAGGAATAGATGTAATAATTGCATCAGGAAGACCAATAGACTCAATAAAAACAATTGCAAAAGAAATTGGAAGTAACAAATATTTTATTGCAGGAAATGGAGCTCTTATTTATGATATCCAAAATGATGAAGTTTTATATGAAAAATATATGAAAAAAGAAAAAGTATTAGAAATTATAAAAATATGCGAAGAAAATAGTATTGCATATAATGTATATACCGATAAAACCATATTAGCGACAAGTCTTAAATATAATGTATTGTACTATCATAAAGAAAATTTAAAAAAGCAAGAAGATAAAAGAACCCATATAAATATTGTAGAAAACATGTATGAATATATACAAAAAATGCCAGAAGAAAAATTTTTGAAAATAACAATATGTGATGATAGTAAAGCAGTTTTTAAATCAATAATAAGAAAATTAGAAAAAATAAATAATATTGAGATATTAGATGTTTCACACATGTCACGAAAAGTAATTGAGCAAGGAACAGAGTCGATACCAATAGAATACTACTACACAGAAATTTCATCAAAAGATGTAGACAAATGGTTTGCAATTGAGTTTTTAATAAATAAATTACAGATAAAAAAGGAAGAAGTTATAACTATAGGGGATAATGTAAATGATAAAAATATGATTAAACAAGCAGGATTAGGAATAGCAATGGGACAAAGTATGCCACAATTAAGAGAAATTGCAGATTACGTCACAGATGCAAACTATGAAGAAGGAGTAGCAAAAGCACTATCAAAGTTCTGTTTATAAATTGATATATTATAGAATAAAAAAATGCAAAATTAGACAAAAAAGATGAAATATTACAAAAATATTACAAGAACATTAACTTTTAATTACACTCGATGAAAAATATTGATTTTAAATTAGCTTTGAGTTAAAATGAAATAGATGAGTATTTTGTAAAAAAATATACAAAAATAAATTAAAAGGGAGGAATTTGTTATGGCAACAAATCCAATGCAAAGAAAAGCAAGAAATTCATTTTTATTAGGAATGTTAGTAATGTTATTAATTTCAGGTATCATTATAGCATTATTATTTATGCAATTGATGAGTAAAATACAGGAGGAAAATGAAGAGTTATCAAACAGTGTAAAAGCATATGTTTTAAACCAAAATGTTAAATCTGGACAAGTTATTACAACAGATATGTTAACATTGCAAACAGTAAATAGAACATTAGTACCAAGCAATGCTACAAGTGATATTAGCTTGATAGAAAATTACGCTTTACAAGATAAAGAAGGTAATGATATATATACAAGATATATAACAAATGATGAAGGCGAACAAGAGGGCGTTTTATATATAACAATAGATGGCAATGAATATGAAATAGAGCAAGAGGAACAAACAGAAAATTACTTTATTACAAGAAATAATAATAAAGAATATTTAGAATTGAATAGTGTGCCACTAGTTGCAAAAGTAAATATGAATGCAAATACATTAATTACAACAGAATTATTAAGTAAAGGTGACAATGTGGTGCAAGATGACGTAAGAAAACAAGAATATAATATGGTTGTATTACCAATAGATTTAACCACAGGAGATTATATTGATATACGTCTAATGTTACCATCTGGACAAGATTACATCGTAGTATCTAAAAAAGAAGTAGAAATACCACTTATTGGAGGAGTGGATTCAGAAGATACTATTTGGGTAAACTTATCAGAAGATGAAATTTTACATATGAGCTGTGCGATTATAGATGCATATCAAATTAATGGTGCAAAACTTTATGCAACTAAATATACGGAGCCAGGAATGCAAGCAGCAGCAACACCAACATATCCAATAAATGAAAGCACATCAAGATTGTTAGAAAATGATCCAAATATACTAGAAAGAGCAATGCAAGAATTAAGTGCAAGATATAGAGACAATAACAGTGCAACATTAAGAAATGAATATATAAATAGTGCAATAAATGCACAAGGAGACCAGACACAAACAAATATACAAACAAATATGCAAGAAAGTATAACAAATTCTCAAAATTCAAGAAGAGAATATCTAGATTCATTATCAGCAGCAGCTACTACTACAACAACGGAAACTACAACAAATACAACAACAGAATAGAAAGAGAGGAGTACATATGAAAGAAATAGGGTTTATAGGGGCATATGACAAAACAGACTTGATGTTATATATAGCTAAAATACTAACAACTTTAAAGAAAAAAGTGTTAGTAATAGATGCTACTATTAATCAAAAAGCAAGATATATAGTACCAGTTATAAACCCTACTGTGAAATATGTTACTGAATTTGAAGGAATAGATATAGCAGTTGGGTTTGAAGATATATCAGATATAAAAAAATATTTAGGACTATCAGACGAACAAGAGATGGAATATGATATTATATTTGTAGATACAGATAATACGAAAGGTTTTAATACATTTAAGCTAGAGGAAGCAAATAAAAACTATTTTGTTACATCTTTTGACAATTATTCATTAAAAAAGGGATTGGAAGTAATTAGTGAATTAAAAAATCCAATTAGTTTGACAAAAATTCTATTTGCAAGTGAAATGTTAAAAGAAGAAGATGACTATTTAAATTTTCTTTCGTTAGGATATAAAGTGATTTGGAATGAATATAGAGTATATTTTCCATTAGAAAATGGAGATTTAAATGTGATTTATGAGAATCATAGAGTAGCAAAAATCAAGTTTAAAAAATTAAGTATACAATATAAAGATGGATTAGCATATCTAGCAGAAGAAATATTGGGAAATATAAGTGAAAGTAATGTTAGAAGAGCGATAAAAACTATAGAAAAAGGAGTTTAGGATGTCAGTAGTAACATTTTGGAATAGTGGAAAAGAACAAACTGGAAAAACCTTAGCGATTGCGGCAATTAGTACATACATGGCAATAGAACATAATTATCGTATATTAGTTATATCTACTTCAAGAGATGATAAAGTATTAGAAAACTGCTTTTGGAAACCTAAAAAAACTAAGAAAAATTTGGGATTATTTGGACCTAATACTAATATAGCAATGGAGGAAGGTGTTGATGGTCTAATAAAAATAATGAAAAGTAATAAATTAGCACCTGAAAATATAACAAATTATACAAAGATTGTTTTTAAAGATAGATTAGAAATATTGCAATCATATAAGGGGAATTCAGAAGAATATAAAGAAATAACTAATATGTATCCAGATATAATAAATCTTGCAAATAATTACTATGATTTAGTATTGGTTGATTTGGATAGCAATATAAATTCATATGTGGTTGAAAAAATTATTGGAGCTTCTAATTTAGTAGTGATTAATTTAAGTCAAAGATTGACTTGTATAGATAATTTTTTAGAGATTAGAGAAAAAAATGCAATGTTTAAATCTAAAAAAACGCTATTGTTAGTTGGAAGATATGATAAATACTCTAAATATTCAATTAAAAATATTTCAAGATATATGAATGAAAAAAACATTGTATCAACAATACCATATAATACTTTATTTTTTGAAGCAGCTGAAGAAGGAAAAGTTCCAGATCTATTTTTAAGACTTAGAAAAACAGTTGATGAGGATGATAGAAATGGATTTTTTATAGCAGAAGTAGGAAGAACGGTTGAAAATATTATATATAGATTACAAAATTTACAAGCTAAAAGATAACATACTTATGATTAAAATCAGTAAGGAGGGAAACTTAAATGACAATAACTAATATCATCTTAATAATAGTAGTGTTGGTAATAGGTGGTTATCTTATCTATTATACTGCAAAGAAAAAGAAAACAGCAGAAGTAGAAACAGAAATCGATGTAGATGATAAAACTTATACCATAGAAAAAATGATTGAGTTTGTTAAAAAGAGACTAGATGAGATAACAAAAATAAACCTTTATGATATAGGATTATCAGAAGAGGAATTAAAAAGAAGAAAAAATAAAAAATATGAATTAAAAAAGGCTTTAAAAGGCTGTACATATGGAGATGTTAATGATAAAAAATATGTAAAAGAATTGATTTTTGATTTATTAGAAAAAGAATATGGAGTAACAGAAAGCAACATATCAAAAGCAATTCCATTTGATATTCCCTCTTTATTAACAGCACAAGATAAGTTCGACATTTTAATATATGTATATAAAAAAGACTTTGGATATGAGGCATTAACAGAATTAATAAAAAAATATAATTTAGGAGAGTTGAAATATTTAAATGGTGAAACAAAACCTTCATACGCAATAACAGCACAAGAAATTGAAGATATATTTGAAAAAGAAAATGTGGTTTTAAGTTTTGCTGATAAATTAGCAATAGTTGTGCAAAGAATATATCAACATTATAAAGGATATAGCAGTATAGATGAAGTAAGAGATATGAATATAGATGGTGTATCTGGAGGAGTTTCAGGTTTACCAGAAAGCTTTTTGAGTCAGGTTGCACAAACAGATGGAGATTACTTAACGCAAATTGAAGAACACAAAGTTCCAAGAGCGTGTGACAGTATATGGATATTTTTCCAAGGTAAATCAATACGTTTAGCATTTTTATCATTTGGAACAGAAGCAGAATTAAAAAGAGTATGTCAAAATATATATAAATACAATAACCCAGGACAATTATCAGACACAAATGGATATAAAATCAATGAAATGAAAGACGGGTCTCGTGTAGTTGTTGTAAGACCAAGTTTCTCAGAAACATGGGCGTTCTTCGTAAGAAAATTCGACGTTAAACGTTCAACTTTAGAGCAATGGTTCAAAGGAGAACCAGGTAGTGATGATTCAATAGAATTATTAAAATTTTTAGTAAAAGGAGCAAGAATCGTATCAATAACAGGAGAGCAAGGTTGTGGTAAAACAACAATGCTTATGGGAATGATAGAAAATATTTATGAAACAATGAACATCCGTGTTCAGGAAACTGCATTCGAGCTTCACTTAAGAAAAATTTATCCAACAAGAAACATCTTAACATTTAGAGAGACAGAAACAATTTCAGGACAAGAAGGATTGGACGTTCAAAAGAAAACTGACGGTTCTGTTAATATTATCGGAGAAGTTGCAACTGATCCCGTAGCTGCTTGGATGATACAAGCTGCCCAAGTTGCATCAAAATTTACATTATTTACACACCACGCTAAAACATTTCCAAACTTAGTTACAGCATTAAGAAACTCAATGTTAAGAATTGGACAATTCAACAATGAGAAAACAGCAGAAGAACAAGTTATACAAGTATTAAACTTTGATATACATTTAACAAAAGACTTTAGAGGAAAAAGATATGTAGAAAGAATAACAGAATGTATACCAGTAGAAGAAAAAAATGAATATACATTTGACCATAGAAAAGAAAAAACATTAGAAGGAAAATTCGACAAATTTTTTGATAATGCAACACATTATTTCGAAAAAGTAACAGATAGAAAATTATACACATATAGAAACATATTAGAATATGTAGACGGTGAATATGTAATAACAAATCCAATAACAGAAACAAACTTAAGAGAAATGAGACTTAACATGGACGAATCAGATGCAGAAGCATTTGACAGATTTGTAGAAAGACACTGGGGAAATCAAAGAAAAGAAACAATAGCAGTAAGCAGTGCGCCAGTAGAAACAAAACCAAAAAGAAGAGGACGTCGCCCAAAGAGTGAAATCTAAATAGCAACAAACTTTGAAAGAATCTAATCACTAGCTCACAAGGGTAGGGGACATTCCTTATGCTAATAAGGAATACTAAGAGGTAAAGGTGTGTCCCCTGTCCAACTAGTAAGCAAATTAGAACAGTAGAGCATTAAGAAAACATGGGGAAGGGAAAAAGAAGCGTCCCCTGACAAACTAGTAAGTAAGTCAGAACAGTAGAGCATTAGGAAAACACGAAGAGGGATGATAAAGGTGTGTCCCTTGTCATAAAGTAAAGGAGGTGCTAAAACAAGTGGAAGACAGCAACACAATAATCTATTACATAATGGGAGGAGCAGCAGGACTATTTGTACTAATAATTTTAGCATATGTCATATTATCCAAAAAAATGCAAAAATCTGAATACAAAAAAATACAAAGACTACAAGAAGGAACAAAAGAAAACAGATTTTCAGCAGAAATACTACTTCAAAAACTATATTTAACATATATAAAAATACCATTCTTAAAAAGATATGTATTAAAAATTAGAAGAAGATTAGAGATAATAAATGTAGATGACGAATATGCAACAAGAAAAGGAACAGCCAAAATATTAACAAAAGCACTTGTAATTTTAGTACCATTAATAGTAATAACAATTATGATCACATATACAAACTACTTGATAATGACAATTCTTTTACTATTTGAAATATTCATGATAGATACATTAATAGATGGATCAGTAGATAAAATAGACAATACATTATTAAAAGAGCAATTAGATTTCTTTTCAGAAATCAGACATGCATATCATGAATATAACATGGTAGAAGAAGCAATATATCAAGTTGCACAAGATGACGAAAAAAATGTATCAAGACAAGGCGAAAAAATATATGAAATATTAATTTCAAATGATCCAGAGTCAGAATTAGAAAAATATTATGATATTGCACCAAACAGTTTCTTAAAAGAATTTGCAGGAATATCATATTTAACAAAAGAATTTGGAGACAGAAAAGTAGAAGGAGCTTCATTATATCTAAAAAATGTTAACAATATAACACAGGAAATGCAATTAGAAATATTAAAAAGAGATAAATTAAATTATGTATTCCAAAGTTTATCAATAATTTCAATTGCACCAGTACTATTGTTAGAACCACTAAAAAATTGGGCAATATCAAACTTCTCATTTACAGCAAGCTGGTATCAAGGAAAAGCTGGAATGATAGTACAAATAATAATTTTGCTATTAACATTCATCTCATACATATTAGTTAGAAGATTAAAAGATAATGGTTCAACAGGAATAAACACAAAAAATACAGAAAATCCTTGGCAGGCAAGATTATATAAGAAAAAACCAATCAAAAAAATAGTTGATTTATTTATACCAAAAGTAGGAACAAAAGAATACAGAAAAGTTGGACAATTGCTTAAAGATTCAGCATCACATTTAAAGATTGAGTGGTTGTATATAAATAGAATATGTTTATTTATAGCTACATTTATCGTGTCTATTATAGTATTTGCACAATTACATGCAGTAGCAATAAATTATATATATACAGAGCCAACTACAGATTATGATATTATACGGTGGACTATCTGAAAAAGAAGAAGCGAAAGCTATGGAATTAACTGAACAGGATAATATAATTCTAGATCAGTTTAGAGGAAAAATGGATACAACTGATGATCAAATAAGAAGAGCTGTAGAAAGACTAGAATATTATGATGATGCAGATGAAGCAGAAATAGATAAAGCAGTAGAAAGAATTAGAGAAAAACTAGATATTATTAATAGCGAATATATGCAATGGTTTGAAATATTATTAGCATTTGTATTTGCAATAGTTGGATATATGGCACCAATTTGGATATTAATGTTCCAAGTAAAGATGAGACAATTAGAGATGGAAGACGAAGTAATGCAATTCCAAACTATCATTTTAATGCTAATGAGAATTGAAAGAGTAAATGTTGAAATAATACTAGAATGGTTAGAAAGATATTCAAATATATTTAGAGCACCAATTTCAAAATGTGTTAACAACTATGAAGCAGGTGCATGGGAAGCATTAGAACAAATGAAAGATGAAGTAAGTTATCTACCATTAATAAGAATTATAGAAAGTTTGCAAGCAGCAGTAGAAAAAATACCAATCACAGATGCATTTGATGAATTAGACTCAGAAAGAGATTATTACCAAGAAAAACGAAAAGAATCAAACAATAGATTAATACAAAGAAAAGGAATGATAGGAAAGTTTATAGGTTTTGCACCAATGGTATGTATGTTTGTAGGATACTTGATTATACCATTAGTATTTATAGGATTAACAAGTATGTCAAGCTCATTCACATCAATGACTGCTATGCAATAATATTAGACAAACAATACAAAATTATACTAGAAAGGTATGTGATAGATAAATGGAGAATGCATCAAAAGCATTGATAATGGCGGGAGCATTATTAATTTCATTAGTAATAATTAGTGCTTTGATTTTAATGTTCTCAAATTTATCTAGCTATCAAGAAACAAGTACACAAGGAGAAAGATCTGCTCAAGTTGTAGAATTCAATAATAGATTTGAAACATATAATCGAACTGATGTCAGAGGCAGTGATCTATATTCATTATTAAATAGTGCAATAAATTATAATAGAACACAGTCTACAGCAGGAATCAGAGATTCATCAAATACTACATGGGCAGATGAAGGACAAGATCTAGCTTATCAACCAATAGAAATTAAATTTACAATAGATATCACGCAATTAACTGCTGACAGTAGAAATAGATTATTTAGTGGAAGTGGTAATACAACTTATACTGTTAGCGGAAATACAAATACATTCGAAAATAGCATAAAAGATATGATTTTAAAATTAGAAAATGCTTATGGTACAAGTTCATTAACGAATTTAACAACAGGTCTAACAAAAATATTTCCAACAAATCCATCAATAAGTCAACAAAATGATGCTGTTTCAGCTTTTAAAAGTGCATGCAAAAGAAGTACAATAACAACTGTCAGAAATAATGGTAATAGTGGAACTACATATAATGTAAGTGCTATTACATGGAATGATTTAAAAGATGATGGAAATGGAACTATAAAAGAAAATATATATGCATATTATGAATACGTACAATTTAAAAGAGCACATTTTGACTGTACAGATGTAACATATGACAATAAAACAGGAAGAATAACTCGGAATGAAATTTGAATTTACAGGCGAATTTAATTAATAGGAGTATAGATTATGGAAAATGCATCAAAAGCATTGATAATGGCAGCAGGAGTTCTAATCGGCTTAATGATATTATCTTTAGCAGTTTATCTATTTGCAACTTTTGGAGCAACTTCTGCCGAAGTGCATGGACAAATTGAAACAAGTAGAATAACTCAATTTAATACACAATTTACTTCTTATGAAGGAAGGTCCAATATAACTATATATGATGTAATATCAGCTGTAAATCTTGCAAAAGATAGTAATGAATATTATGGGTTAACAGACTCAACTAATAGTAATTATTATATTATTGTATCTCTTCAAGGAGTAAATAGCCGTTTGGAAAAAGCATCAGAAAGTACACTAAATAGTTTAATCACAGAGGATCTGAAAGAGGAAAATTTAGTAAAAGCTGATTGGGATGGAGACGGAACAATATATGGAAAATTACGAACTTATACTTGTAATGTAGTCATAAATGAAAATACTCAATTAGTCAAACAAGTAACATTCAAAAGAAATTAATATTTTTGATAATTTATAACTAAAAGGAATGAAAGTCATATGAAAAAAATAGCGATACTTTTCTTTATATTAATAGCTATTATAGCTGGCGTGTCATACACATATATGAAATACAGAGCCAATTATTATGAAGCTAAGAGAGAAAATAACCAATTTGAAAGTTACTATGAGCAAGAATTTTATGGAAATGAAGTAGCAACAATAATAAATAAAGCTATAGATAATAATTTAACAAATCAAGTACAAAGAAATGAAAAAGGAAAATTTGTAGAAAATGATACTAATTCGATTAAGATAGATTTAAAGATGTTAGATACTGATAAAACTTATGATATGGAAACATTATATGCTGGTGGAATGGACAAGTTTTCTCAGTACTATAATGAAATAAAATTTAAATGTACTCGGAATAGATTATCATAAATCAAGTGGTAAAATAAAATATATGCTTATAGAACAAATTACACAATAAATATTAATTTAGTTATTAACGTTACTAATAAAAATATTAGTAAATAAAAAATATATATTATTAATAAAAGGAGGAATTTATTATGGAGAATGCATCAAAAGCATTAATTATCGCAGGAGCAATACTACTTGCAATTTTAATTATATCATTAGGTATTATGATATATAATCAAGCATCAGGAGTTGTAAATAATAACGCTATGAGTGAGGTAGATATTTCTACTTTCAACCAAAAATTTACTCAATATGAAGGAGACAATATAAGAGGAGCACAAGTAAATTCATTATTAGATCAAGTAAGAAGCAATAATATTACATATCAAGATGACGCATCAAGACAAGTTGCTGTACAATCTACTTTAGTAGGAGGAGCAGCAGGAACTAATACAACAGTTAATGGAACAACTAATATTACAAAAGCAGGAACAGGAACAACATATAAAGTACAATGTTTTATGGATAGTAATACAGGTCTAGTTGATTATATAACAATAACAGCTAATCCATAACATAATATATAAATGATGAAAAATAAAAGGAGGAGCATATTATGGAGAATGCATCAAAAGCATTAATTATCGCAGGTGCAATATTACTTGCAATTTTAATTATATCATTAGGTATTATGATATATAATCAAGCCTCAGGTACTGTTAATAACAATGCAATAGATGAAGTTGATATTACTTCTTTTAATCAAAAATTTACACAATATGAGGGAGACAATATAAAAGGAGCACAGGTGGACGCATTATTAGATCAAATAAGAACTAATAATGTAACATATCAAGATGATACATCAAGACAAGTTCAGCTTGAGGTAAAATCAGGAACAAATTGGACAAGTAATACATTGCCAAGTGGTAACTTAATCGGAAATACTAGTCTTACTAGAGCACAATCTGGTTCAAGTTATAAAGTAAAATGTACAATGGATAGTAAAAGTGGGCTAGTTGAAAAAGTAACAATAGAAAATGCTAGCTAGAAATTAAAAAGGAGAGTGATTACTTATGGAGAATGCAGTAGATGCATTACATTTAGCAGCAGCTGTACTAATATTTGTTGTGGCATTGTCCATAAGTATCAATGCCTTTGGTGAAGTTAGAATGACTTCACAAACGATATTAAACAGTAAAGACAAAGAATATAATTATACATATGTTGAAGATAATGGAACCACAGAAAGGATTGTAGGACTAGAAAGTATAGTACCTTCAATATATAAAGCATATAAAGAAAACTATAAAATTGTATTTAGAGATGATGAAAGTTCAGAAGAAGCTAGTGATCTACTAGGTGATGATGGGATATATCGAGTAAGAGATGATACAACTGGAAATTTAGTTGGAGTATATAAAATAGATTTACAAGAACAAGTTTTAGGAAGTAATACTCAAAAAGAACAATTTATAATGGCAATTCTTTATGGAAGTAAATATGCAGATTTTATTACAGTACAAAACAATTTTCAGCAGAATTTAGGAATATACTTGAATAATCAGGGAATTTATGATAAAATAAAGAATAGAGGGGCAGGTTTAAAAGAAAATTTAGGTATATATTATCAAGAAGAAGTACCAACAGAAGATGGAGAATCTGGAGTTACAGACCCCGATATTTCAGACTCATCTGTTCCAGATGCTAATAAGACAACTAAAAGAGTAGTAACATATACAAAAATATAAAAAGTATAAACCTAAAAGGAGGATGAAAATTATGGGAGAAAGAGGAGAAACACTAATTATAGTAATTGTTATAGTACTTGGAGCTATTATATTATTCATTTTTCCATTAATGGCAATGTCTGATAGAAATGATGATATTACACAATCAGTTGTAGAAACAGCAGTTTCTGAATTTGTAAATGATGTAAGAACAACAGGAATACTAACAATGGATAAATACAATAAATTAGTAGAAGAACTCTCTGCGACAGGAAATGTATACAATGTTGAAATGGAACTAAGAGTATTAGATGAAAACCCAGGAAAAAAGACCACACAAGCGGAGTCAACTAAGGTAGGAGAAAATGTGTATGTAGTATATTATAATTCTCAAGTAATGGATTTATTAAATCCATCTAGTGGAGTAACACAAGCAGTAGCTTTAAAAGAAGGAGATTTTTTCTATACAAAAGCCACTATAGATAGTACAACTATAGCAGATCAATTAAAAAGTTTCTTATATGCTGTCTCAGGAAGTGACGTTTATTCAATTGCAGCAGAAGATGGAGGCATAGTAACAGTAAATGGTTCTGGAAATTAAAATATAATGTACTAGAGAGTGTGTCCTATAATATGAATTACTGTCAGGTATATTATTGAATTCATATTATAGGACATATTCATTTTAAAATAATTAATTATATAAAATTATTACGATATTGTAAAAAGTTACATGAAAAATAATGAAAAAGAACATTGAAAACTAAATATTGGTAAAAATCCGATAATCGC
>CALXJZ010000022.1 GCA_944388745.1 uncultured Clostridia bacterium | reverse complement strand
ATGAGGTTTTATATTTTTTCAATTTTATTTATTCGGTCCATAGCGAGGTACGAGCTATTTAGTACGATTGTGATGACAAGGGCTATTAATGTTATTCCTCTATTCCTCATATTTTTGCCTTTTTCTCCTTTCAATTCGTTCATCTTAATTTTTCCTCCCTCTTTTGTTAGTTTTTGTAATTTTGAATTTTTATTAAACTTATTATCTTTAATAAAATGAATATTATTGTATAAAAAATCTGCTTTTATTGTGTATGCTACTATAATTATTCCCATTTCTGTAAATAGTATTCATTACTAATTACTTTAGACAAAAATATGAACTTTTCAATGTTCTTTTTTCTATTTACAAAAATAGGTCTAATTATTATGTCCTTATTGTATACATTTATAATAATTAAGTCAAGATTTTTCTCAAATTTTTATAATCTATTCCAAAAAATTTTAATCTTCTCTTTAATTTTGCAAAAAAGTATGATAAAATACAATAGATTTTAAAAGAATTTGTCTAAAGATGAAATGGAGGAAAAGGTTATGGAATTAAACAGATGTAGTAGATGTGGGAGTTTTTATGTATCAGAAGGGAATGTATGCCCTAAATGTAGTCGAAAAGATGGTTTAGAATTTTCTACATTTAAACAATATGTAACAGAAAATGGATTTGAACAATCTTTAGATACTATTTCTGGAGAAACTGGAATTTCAGTAAAAAACTTAAATCGATATTTAGGATATGAAGAAATCCAAAATTTACAAAATGGTTTTAATGGCAATCAAAATAATTTGAATGGTAAAACAATGTTATAATTTAAATGACGGAAGGAATGAATTTAATGGAGAATGTTTTTAATATATTAGAAGAAAGAGGATACATCGAGCAAATGACTCACCCTCAAGAAATGAAGGAATTATTTAGCAAGAAATGTGTTCCTTTTTATATAGGAATAGACCCAACAGCAGATAGCTTACATGTAGGGCATTTTGTTTCTTTAATGGTTGCAAGCCATATGCAAAAATGTGGTCATAAACCTATCATATTAGTTGGTGGAGCAACTGCTTTTATTGGTGACCCTTCATTTAAGAATGATATGAGAAAGATGTTATCACCTGAAGAAATTAATCACAATGTTGAATGTATCAAAAAACAAGTTGAAAAATTTGTTAGTTTTGATGGTGATAATGGAGCAATTATTGTTAATAATGCTGATTGGTTATTAGATTTAAAATTTGTTGAATTTGTACGTGAAATTGGTAGTTTATTTTCAGTTAATAAAATGCTAGCTGCAGAATGTTATAAACAAAGAATGGAAACTGGTTTAACATTTTTTGAAATGAGCTATATGTTAATGCAATCATATGATTTTCTACATTTATATGAAACTTATGGATGCAAATTACAAATGGGTGGAAATGACCAATGGTCTAATATCATTGGTGGAGTTGATTTAATTAGAAAAATTGGAAAAGATGATTCATATGGTTTAACCTTTAAACTTCTTACAACTAAAGAAGGTAAAAAAATGGGTAAAACTGAAAAAGGTGCTTTATGGCTAAGCCCTGATAAGACTTCACCTTATGAATTTTATCAATATTGGAGAAATATCGAAGATGATAGTGTCGAAACTGTTTTAAAAATGCTTACATTTTTACCAGTTAAAAAAATTAAAGAATTAACTGCTTATAAAGATGAAAGAATAAATGAAGCTAAAAAAGTTGCTGCTTTTGAAATCACTAAATTAATTCATGGTGAAGAAGAAGCTAAAAAAGCTGAAGAGGCATCAAATGCATTATTTAGTGGTCAAGGTAGTTTAGATAATATGCCTACTGTAAATCTTGAAAGTTCAGATATTTCTTTATTAGATGCTATTATTCTAACAGGTATTGCACCTTCTAAAGGTCAAGCTAGGACTTTGATTACTCAAGGTGGTATTTCTTTAAATGATGAAAAAATTTCTGATGTGAATTATAAATTGTCAGATGCTGATTTTAAAGATGGTTATGCTATTTTGAAAAAAGGTAAAAAAGTATTTTATAAATTAAATAGAAATTAGGACAGGGTGTCGCATTGGGGACGTTTCTCATGCGACATTTTTATATGGATTTTATGACAGTGAATCTTTAATTAAAAAATGTCGCATGAGAAACGTCCCCAATGCGACACTATCTGCTTCTTTGCACTATTTCTACTATATCTGCAATGTATTCACCGATAATTGGAATATTTAGTGTCACTATTTTTTGTAAAATAATAATTAAAATAGCAGTAATAATTGTTACTCCAATTCCTATTCCTACACCTCTTGAAATTCCTGCAAAGAAATTTCTAATAAGCATTTCTTTTTTATTTCCTAACAAATAACTTAGCTCTACAAAATTTCCTTCTAGCATTATTTTATTTAATTGGTTTATCGCTTTTTCTAACAAATTTATTTTATTCTTTTTTACAAACATAAAAACCACCTTTAATATTTCTTATATTATGGTGGTTTTTTTAGCAATTTTTATTCATTACCATTTATAAAATTATTTTGTGCTGTAGTATTTTCTGACGTATTATTATTTTCTCCTAAATTTTCAGCATTAATATCTGTCGTGCTATTTAATTCTTCTCGTTTTTGGTCCTCTTCTGCTTTTAATTCTTCAAGTGAATTAATTAATTCTTGTAATCTTTTCAAATCACTACCCATTAATTCCCAATCATTACTGTTGTTTGACTCTGTTAAATTATCATTTGCTTTTATTATTGCATCTATTAATCCATCTATATCTTCAGTATTTTCTACTTCTATATCAACAGCATATTGTGAAAGTAAATTTTGTAATGCTCTAGATAATGTGTCTCCTATTGCTACTTTATTTCCAGATGCTACTACAACTTTTTTAAGTAGTGGTATTTCTGATTCATTTAACATTGTTTGATATATTGGTTCTACATATAGTAAAGTGTTATTTATTGGAACAATTATCATTTGCTTTGTTAATCTTGTTCCAGTTGTGTTAAGTGATTCTAATTCTGCAGAAATTGCCTCATCTTCTTCTATTTGTTGGTCTAATTGCATTGGTCCAACTATATTACTATCTGCTGAGAATTTATATAGTTTTAATTTATTTGAACTCCCTTGAGTTGTTCCTACTAAATATGAAATTATATTTTGTCTTTCATTTGGTGTATAAACTTGAATTAGTCCTAATTCTTCATTTCCATCATCATTTACCATTGTGTAATATGAATCCATATATGTTCCTGTTGACCTTGTATTTCTTACACTATTGTATTTTGCTATATCCCATAAGTCATCTGCTCTATATAACACATCTGGTTTTACATTATGATATACTTTTAAAACTTCTGCTTGTACATCATATAGGAATTGTGGATATACTAGATGTTCTTGTATATCTTGTGGTATTTCTTCTTCTAAGTCAACAAATAGTGTTGGATAAATATTTCTGTATGCCATTGCAATTGGGTCTGTTCTATCTGTTATATAGAAGGATATTGTTCCGTCATATGCATCTACTAATACTTTTACTGAGTTTCTAATGTAATTTATATTTTCATGGATTCCATCATGTTCAATTGTTGTATATTGTGAATATGGATAACTGCTTGATACTGTATATGCATCTATTACCCAAACTATTCTACCATCATCTGTTACTACTGTATATGGATTTTCATCATATATTAGATATGGTAATGCTTTTTTTGCTCTTGTGATAATTTGTCTATTTATTAATATTTTACTATCATCACTTATCTCATTTGAGAAGGCTAAATTTAAATCTCCTTTTGTAATTCCTAAAACTAATCTATCTAAAAAGTTTAGTTGTAACCCAGCTTCTCCACTATATGTTGATGTATGGTCTGTTCCGTTTCCATCTGTATAGTCATATTCTTGTATATTTTTTGCATTTGTTGCTATTATATCATTAGTTTCTAATCCAAAATATATACGTGGTTCGTCGATATTTATTCTTTCATCACTACCTGAAATTTCTTTTTGTACATATTGCACATTTCCTGTTTCTGTACTTTGTGAGGCTGATGCTATTATTAGTCCCATTCCATGTGTATATTCATATGTTTTATTTGTATATGTTCTTCCTGAACTTGTGATTTCTCTTGGTGCTATATATACTGTCTGTAGCTGTCCATTTATTTCATAGTTTGCAAGATTTGCATCTCTATATGAGAAATATCCTGTTTCTGTTTGGTTATCTTGTACTGTTTTTAATACTGCATCTTGTGTAACTATTGGAATATTATTTATTATATTTTGATTTTCTGTTACTTCTTCTTCTGTTACTGTTCCTGAATTTTCAAGGTTTTCTTCTTCTATTTCAATATTGTATGCACTTTTTGTATTATTTATATTTTCAGCAATATAATTTTTTTCTTTGTCTAATTCATTAGTATTAACAAATATCAAATCAAATACTACCATTGCTAAAAATAGTACAACTAGATATCCTGGTATTACTGCTAAATTTTTTAATACTTTGCTTGTTTTTTCTGCTTTAAATGCTTTTAATGCTCTATATACAAATATTACTATGATAAATGCAAATATTATATATCCCCATAATTTTATTGTGGATTCTGTTATTCCTGCTCCTATAATATCAATGTCATCATTTACTGTTAGTATTTTTCCTTGCATTATATTTTGTGTATTTATTATTGTCATTAATGCTATTCCTACTGCAAGTAGCATGATATTTCTAAGTAGTTTTTTCATAAATAGACTTTTTTTGAACATTTTTCCGTCTATTCCATCAAAATACATATTAAATACTATGACGTAATATAATGCCATATATAATGTTAAACCTATAACAAATGATATGAAGTATATTAGCATTGTATCAATTATTGGTTTTACAAACATATAATATGAAATATCTAAATTAAATATTGGGTCTTGTATTCCAAATGATGTACTATTCATTACTAACATTATTTTTTGCATTAATACTGCTGAAGCTATTATACTTACAATTGCAGAAATTACTAATGCTAATGATTTGTTTGGTAATTTTGGCATTTTTTTGTTTTCTTTTTCAAAGAAAGGTTTTAATCCTTTTTTTATTCCTCTATTGGTCATATAGATTATAAAATATACTATTACAAAGTTTATTGCCATTATTGTATATCTATAAATTAGGTTTGTATAAAAGATTTGTGTATATTGTTCTCCTAATTCTTGATATTCTAAGTAACTTCCACGTAATTGTATATAACTAATCACGCCAAATATAGCAATAAAAAGTAATACTAATAACATTCTTGTTTTACTTTTACCTTTTCTATTTCTTTCCTTAGTTTCTCTTGTATTTCCAGTTTCTAATATAGTTTCAACCTTTTCATTTACTTGAGTATTGGCAGTGTTTTTTTGATTTTTTTCCTCGCTCACTCTTCTTCCTCCTCTTTTTTACATAGCTATTTTAGTATCTAAGTGACTCATATAATTGCTCTTGCAAATTCTTCTGGATTGAAGATTTCCATGTCGTCTATTTGTTCTCCTACCCCAATGAATTTAACCGGTATATTGTTTTCTTCTACAATTCCAATTACTACTCCGCCTTTTGCTGTTCCATCAAGTTTTGTTAATACAAGTCCTGTAATATCTGCTTCTTCTTTAAATGCTTTTACTTGTGATATTGCATTTTGTCCAGTAGTTCCATCAATGACTAATAAAACTTCTTCATCACAATCTGACATTTCTTTTTGGATTACTTTTTGAATTTTTCTTAATTCATCCATTAAATATTTTTTGTTGTGTAATCTTCCTGCTGTATCAACAATTAGAACATCTGCATTTTTTTCTTTTGTTATTTTTATTGCATCATATACAACAGATGCCGGGTCAACTCCTTCTTCTCTTTTTACAATGTCTGCTCCTGCTCTATTAGCCCAGATTTCAAGTTGTTCTACTGCTGCTGCACGGAATGTATCTGCTGCTGCAATTACTACTTGTTTTCCGTCTTTTGCTAATCTGTTTGCTATTTTTCCTATTGATGTTGTTTTTCCTACTCCATTTACGCCAACAACTAATATTACTGATGGTTTTGTGTTTAGTTTTAGTCCTCTATCTACTTTTGATAGTATTTGTATTATTTCTTCTCTTAAAGCTTGTTTTATTTCTTCTTCATCTTGTATTTTTTCTTTTTTTACTCTTTGTCTTAAATTATTCATTATTTTTATTGATGTATCCATTCCTATGTCTGACATTATTAGTACTTCTTCTAGTTCATCTAAGAAGTCTTCATCTACTTTTTTGAAACTTTTGAATACATTGCTTATTTTTTCATCAAATGATGTTTTTGTTTTGCTCATTCCTTGTTTTAGTTTTTCAAAAAATCCCATACAAAATCCTTCCTTCCTAATGTATGGGTATTATATCATATTTATTGTCCTTCGGCAAGGGACAAATCTAACATAAGTAAAAAGCCTTAGATTTCTAAGGCTTTTTATTAAACTACCATTCTTTCTTAGAATTTACCAATTCAGAAATATATCCTATTAAACAATAAGGCGCTAAAATAAATGCATATAATAGAACATAAACTATAAAGGCTAATATACTTCTTCTTTCCAATTTACATTCAATTTCTTTTAACATATTTTTTCTTTTAATTCCAATAACTAGGCAAAGTATCATTCCAAGAAAAATGACAAGTAGAGTTAACCAACCAATTAATAATGGATTACCAAATGCTAATAAAATTAGTCCAAGTGGTATAAAAATAAGAAGTGCAAGGTCTATAAATGGGAAAAATACGTTTAAGCACATCAAGAATTTTGACTTGAAGTTAAGCTTTTTAGAAGTTATGATTTTCACTCTTTTAAAAGCTTCTATCATACCTCTAGCCCATCTTTTTCTTTGATGTCCCAATTTCTTGAAGGTTTCAGGAACTTCTGTAAAGGCAATTGCATTTTTTGCAAAGTTAGTTTCATATCCTTTGCTCAACAATTCCCAAGTTAAAACAATATCTTCTCCTACGCAGTTTTGCCATCCTCCTACTTGTTTTAAAATCTCTGTTTTGTAAGCACTAAATGCACCTTGTGCAACTAAAGTAGAATTGTAGTTTCCTTGATATAGTTTTACACCAAATATTCCTAAAGTATAGTCCCATTCTTGTAATTTTGTAATAAAACTTCTTTTATCATTTTTAGCAAATATACATCCAGCTACTGCTGCTGTTTTTTTGTTTGAATTTAATAATTTATGCATAATATTTCTAACTGCTAGTGGATGAAGAACAGTGTCACTATCTACTGTAATGGTATATTCTGTTTTTACATGTTCTAATCCCTCATTTAATACATATGCTTTTCCTTTATGCTCTGATTCTATTATTGTTATTTCTGGACCTAGCTCCATTGATTTTAACAGTTTTAATGAACCATCAGTTGAGCCATCATCTATTATATTAATATAGATTTTTCCACAATATTTTTGCTTTTTAATGGATTCTATTGTTTCTTTAATTGATTTTTTTGCATTATACATTGGTATTAATATTGTAACATCTTCTTCTTTTTTCTTATTTGTCTTCTTTTCTTTTTTATTCCACAATAGGTTAATTAGCATAAATATATAGATAAAGCCTGGTATCAGTGCTATGAAGAGTACTAGATATATTGATAGAAAATATCCAAAATAACAAGCTATATCATTTATCCAACTAATATTAATAAAAATTGCACAAATCAAATACACAAATGATAGCATAGTTGATATTAAAAACATTGTTATCACCCCTATACTATCTAATGAATAGTATACATAAGAGGTGAATTAATTTGAAAAAAATTTTTTTGATTATTATATTAGTTTTAATTTTAATAATTGTGACAGTATTGGCTATTTTGCCTAAGACTAAAAAAAGTAATAATGCTAATGTAAAAATTCCGATATTACTTTATCACGATTTTGTAGCAACAGCTCCTGATAGTGACACAGATAATTTTAACTATATTAATACTCCTCAAAGTTTTGAGGAAAATATTAAGGTTCTTTTAGAAAATGGTTATACTTTTATTTCTTTTCAAGAATTATATGATGCAATTAATGGGAAAATGTCTCTGCCTGAAAAGCCTATCTTAATTAATTTTGATGATGGGTATTATAGCAATTATGAATATGTTTTTCCTATCTTGAAAAAATATAATGTGAAGGCTTCTATTTTTGTTGTTACTGATAAAATAGGAAAAGAAGTTGATGGGAAAAGATATTTAAGCTGGGAGCAATGTAAAGAAATGCAAGACAGCGGACTTGTAGATATTTTTAGTCATAGTAAAAGACATGTGTTTTATGATAGACTTCCTGTTAGAATGATTCGTGATGATGTAATCGAATCTTATAAAATTATAGAAGAAAATTTAGGAACTAAGAATTTGAAAGTTTTTGCTTACCCTTATGGTGCATATACTAAAGAAACAGTGTGGGCTTTAAAGTTAAATGGTATTGATATGCAAGTGTATGATTTAGGAATGAACTATTTTAATGATTTTAATAATGATTTTATTAAGAGAATTAATATTCCTTGTGAGATGACTGGTAGCGAGATTATAGAGGAAATACAAAAACCTTAGAGATATCTAAGGTTTTTTTGAACATTTGGGGATATTTAAAAAAATTGCTTAACTATCAAAGTGTTTCTCCTATATTTTGCTCCAAAATATTTGGTTATAATAGGATTATTTTTCAATAGCTATTGCTTTTTGAACAAATGTTTGTTATAATGTTGCAAAAGAATATAAGGAGCTGATAGTATGAATGAAGATGAAATTAAAATAAAAAATAATGTTATTCTTCATAAGGATAATTCTTTAAGCAGATTAGATTTGTCATTTCTTAAACATATAGAATTAAGTGAATATAAGAAAAGTGAATTATTAGCTTACTGGATACATGATTATGCTGTTTACCATGATGCTGAAAGAGATTTTGATATCACTAAATCTGGCGTATTTCATAGAGGAGACATTATAAAAGTAAATTTAGGTTTTAATATTGGGAATGAATTAGGTGGTTTACATTACTGTGTTGTATTAAACAAAAAGGATAATCCAAAAAATGGTGTATTAAATATTGTTCCATTAACATCTAAAAAAGTAAACAAGAGATATCCTAGGTCTTGTGTAAATTTAGGAAATGAACTTTATAATATTCTTAATCAAAATATAGAAAAAGAAAATATGAGATTAAATAAGCTTTTGATAAAATTAGATGATTTTGAAGAAATTCCTAAATCTATTCAGGATTCAATTTCAAAAGAAATGAAATATATTAATCAATTGAGTAAAAGTATAGATAAATATAAAAAAGAAAGTATAGTTCTAATTAATCAAATTACCACAATTAGTAAACAAAGAATATTTTTTGATGTTGTTCTAAAAAACGTTCGTCTATCAAATGAAAGTCTTGACTTAATCGATGAACAAATAATTAAGTTTTTTACAAAATAAAAAGGAGAGTTGCTTGTGAACCCTCCAAAATCATTTTAGACTCCCGCATTACTACAAAAGTAGCAATGGGTCAAGTTAAATAAATTATAGCATAAGTTATTTAACTTGTCAAACTAAACTGACATTAATATTATATGAATGTTTATTAAAATTATGCATTATATTGGGATAAATAATTATAAAAATTTCAATAGATTACTTTCCTAATATCGTAGATGCTATATTATACATTATAATTCAATATCTTCTCTTTTTTCAACTCTTTCACTTTCAGCATTTTGTTTGTTTACGCTATATGTATTTTCTATTTTTATGCTTTCAATAAATTTTTGCCTATTTGATATAGGTAGTAATATATTATTAACCTTATCTATCCATTCAGATATAATTGATTTATCCATTTTTTTGCCCTCAGTACCTAATCCCATATGATTATTAGGCTTTACTTCATATCCATGAAAATCACTACCACAAGATTTGTATAAATTGTGTCTTTTACAATATTCTTCCAAAAAGTTCGATTGTTCCTTTGTAAATGTAGCATAATAACATTCAATGCCATCCAGTTGATAATTAGATGTTATATTTTCTAAATTTTCTGCTATCGTTGGTGAATATTCATATAAATGTGCTAAAAAAGCAATTCCTCCTGCTGAATGTATCATTTCTATTGTCCTATCTAAAGATGGATATAATGGACTTTGGTCTACATATAAAGTACTTTTAGGATTATACACAAAATTCCTTGTAAAATCTCTAACTGTTATCTCTTCCATTTGTTTTGGACTATTAAAAAATTTAGAATTTCGCGAATATCTTTTCATTTCATCTAGAAAAGCTTTTCTGCTAGATGTTTTATTAGGATTAAACAATTCTTCTGGATGTTTTGTCATTTTTTCTATAAATTCTGGACTAAAATACACACCATATTTCTCAAAAATAACTAAATTTAATTTTGATTCTAAAATTTGCTTATCATAAAAACTATATACATTTTGATATAATAAATCTTGCATTTTTTGAATATCAAAACCATATCCTAATACTTCAATAACTTCGCCATTATATGTTGTAGTGATTTCTACTCCTGGTACTATTTTACCATTATATAAACTCCTGATATTATTTTTTTTAATTTCATCATAAGCAGAAACAGTATTATGGTCAGATATTGATATCATATCTAATTTTAATTGTTCTGCTTTTCGTAAAGAATTCTCTACTGATGATGAACCATCAGAGTGATTTGTATGTGTATGCATATCTATATATTTATTTTTCACTACATTACCACCTACTATAGTAAATTCTGTTATTAAATAGATTCAAAAATTTAATTATACGCAACTTGGATTATCAACCTTTTACAGTTGATTTATCAATACTTCTCCAAAGTGCGATGATTTTACTTAATGGAGCCAATAAGCAGAATCGAACTGCTGACCTACGGGTTACGAATCCGTTGCTCTACCAACTGAGCTATATTGGCATTATACTTCCTCTGGCATATTTTCATATAGAGGAATTATAAAATTTAATTCTGAATCAACAGTATCAGAACTTTGATAAATTTCAAGCATATTACTTGCTTCAGATTGAGGAGCAAGTAGATTTTGCATATATTGATGAGTATACAATTCTCCGTCTTGATTAACTACATCAAACTTTTGTAGATATAAAGTGTTTTGTCCTACATTTATATATCCTTCTTTTACAAAATCTACTCCCCCAATAATTGCTTTTTCTAAAGTGTCCCATCCTTGTTCATAAGCATATTTAGCTGCATTTTCAATTATCTCTTCTGAAGAATTTCCTACTGCTCTTATATTAAATGGATTGTACACAGTCATTCCATTATATTCATATCCTCTAGATAAAGTTGTTCCTTCTCTTCCCTGTTCTTGAATTAATCTTGATGCTATAAAATATGGGTCAACATTGGCATTTTTGCCTGCTTGTATTAATGCATTTGCAATATTTTCTCCCTCTAGAAATGTATCTTCAGTTATTTCGTTAATACCCTCTATTGTTTGTGCATTTTCTACATATGATAATTCTTTAAATTGAAAAATGTTATCTTCATTTAATATATTTCTCGGATCCATTTGATTTCTAATTGCTTTATCAGATGCACATAGCCAGGTTCCATTGTCATACGTTTTATCTCTATCTATTTCACATTTCCAATCTTCTGGATATTTAGA
Source organism: uncultured Clostridia bacterium (assembly GCA_944388745.1). Taxonomy (GTDB): domain Bacteria; phylum Bacillota; class Clostridia; order TANB77; family CAG-508; genus CAG-269. The sequence continues at coordinate 7,168 of CALXJZ010000022.1, read as the reverse complement.
CGAATCTGGAATTAAGTTTAAAGGATATGTTCTGCTATCCGAATGTCCTTCATTTTCTATTACTTCTTCCCAATCTAATTTAGTATAAAATAATGTGAATGTCCAATTTGGATGTTTTTCTAATAATTCATCTATCAACTCTTTATATCCTGGATATTTACTTTCACTTATGTTTTCTCCGTCATACTCTACATATTTTTGTTTTTTGCTTTCTTCTATTAATGCTACTATTAGAATAATTATTAAGATCACGATTAATATAGCTATTAAAATAGCTTTTATTCTTTTAGGTATTCTTCTAATTATATTTCTTAAATTAATTATTAAATTACTTATTATTCTTTTTATATTTCTTCCACTCATGTTTTTTATTATAACATATATAAATTATTTTTCAAGCAATGTTGATATCATTTCTTCTAATTCTTCCTTTGTAAATGTATATTTTTTATTGCAAAAGTGACACATTAATTCCGCTTTTCCATCTTCTTTTAAAATTTCTTCTAAATCTTTTTTTCCTATACTAATCAAAGCATCTTTCATGTGTTCCTTTGAACAATCACATTTGTATTCTGGTGTAATATTATCTTCTAATATTTCTATATCTTCATCACCAGTTACTTTTTTAGCAATCTCTTCTAATGATAAGTTTTCATCTAGCATTTTTGACATTGCTCCTGCTTTAAATATTGCTTGCTCTACTTTACTGATTTCTTCTTCTGTTGCATCTGGCATTGGTGTTATTAAATATCCTCCTGCTGATTTTACACCATTTCTATTTACTAATACTCCTAATGCAACTGCAGATTGTCTCTGTTCTGAATTCACAAAATAATTTGCAAAATCTTCTGCAATTTCTCCAGATACTAATGGTGAAACTCCTATATATGGCTCTTTAAGTCCTATGTCTTTAATTACATTTATATATCCTTCATATCCTACTGCTTCTCCAACATCTAGTTTTCCAAATTCATTTAATGGTAAATCTACATGTGGTTCTCCCACATATCCTTTAACTTGCGGAATATTATTTGCTGTTACTAACATTGTTCCAATTGGTCCATTTCCTTTTACTTGTACTGTTAGTTTGTCTTTTTGATTTTTCATTTCATTTCCCATTATTGAAGCTATTGTTAATAACCTTCCAAATGCTGCTGTTGCAACAGGACTTAAGTCATGTATTTTTCTTGCTTCTTCTACTAATTTTGTTGTGTTTGCACATGTAATTGATATTTTTCCTTTATGTGCTAGTACTTTTATTATTTTATCTTTCATTAATTTTATATTTCACCTCTCTTTTAGTTTCTTTTTTTACAGGTCCGTCCCTTAATCCCTGCTTTTAGGGATTTTTAGGACCGTCCCCTAATCCCTACTGGTGAATCTGGAACATTTCTTTTCCTTCTCCACATACTGGGCATACCCAGTCATCTGGTAAATCGTCAAATTCTGTTCCAGGTTTTATTCCTGCTTTTTCATTTCCGAATTTTGGGTTATATATATATTTACATTCCAAACATTCATATTGCTGGTGTTTTTCTCCTTTTTCTGTTTGGAAGTTTTTATATCCTAATCCTAAAGCTACTATTACCATTAATAAAAATGATAATGCTTTCCAAATTCCGCTATCTAATAATATTACTGCAAATATTCCAAAGGTTGCTCCAATTCCATATAGTATTAATACTGCTTGTTTTTGGCTGAATCCTTTTGCTACAATTCTATGATGTAAATGGCCTTTATCTGCCTTGAATATTGCTTTTATTGATTTTCCTTTTATTAATCTTCTGATTATTGCCCATATTGTATCAAATATTGGAAGTCCTAATGCAATTAATGGTAATACTATTACTGCTGCTGTATATGTTTTTGCAACTCCTAATATTGATATTATTGATAATGAAAATCCCAAAAAGTTTGATCCTGTGTCTCCTATAAATGTTCTTGCTGGTGCAAAGTTGAATGGTAAGAATCCAACTAATGCTCCTGCTAATGCAGTTATTAATACTATCGCAATCATTGGCGAACCATTTAATACAAATATTATTAGTAAAGATATTGCAGATATTACTGATATTCCAGATGATAATCCATCTAATCCATCAATTAAGTTAATTGCATTTGTTACTCCTACTATCCACAATATTGTGACCAATATTGAAAATGCTTCTTGCCATTCTGGTGTTAAGAATGATAATTGGATTTCATCAATCCTTATTCCAAAAGCTACTGCAACTATTGCTGCTAATACTTGTCCTGTTAATTTTGTCAATGGTTTAATTGATTTTATGTCATCTATTATGCATGTTATTGATATTATTATTATTCCTAGCAACATTCCCAATAATTTTTTTCCATATTCGTCTTGGTCAAATAGGTTTATTGTATGTTCCATACTCATTACTATTAATAAGTATATAACTGATACTAGAAATCCTAATATTACTGCTGGTCCACCTAATTTTGGTATCGCTCTTTTATGCATTCTTCTTTGGTCTTTTGGTACATCTACTGCTCCTACTTTTTTGGCTATTTTCATTGTATATGGTGTAGCCATAAATGCCACAATAAATGCCAGTAGGAAAGCAATTGCTATATCTCCCCACATATATTGAATGCCCCCTATTCTATGAATAAATATTATATTTATTTCATGTTCTCATTTTCTATTTTTGAAATTAAGTCTAATCTTTCTTGATGTCTTCCACCTTCAAATTCTGTTGCAAGCCACATTCTTAATATGCATATTGCTTCATTAACTGTAACATCATCTGCTCCAATTGCCAATATGTTACTATTGTTGTGTAATTTTGCATATTTTGCTGTATATTCGTTATGACATGGCGTACAACGTATTCCTTTGAACTTATTTGCTACTATACTCATTCCTAATCCTGAACGACAAATTAGTATTCCTGTTTCACATTCTTTTGATTGTACTGCTTTTGCTACTTCTTTTGCTATATTTGGATAATCTACGCTTTCTTCATTCATGCATCCATAGTCTTTATATTCTATTTCTTTTTCATCTAAATATTTTTTTATTTCTTCTTTTAATCTATATCCTCCATGGTCACTACCAATTGCTATCATTTTACATCTTCCTTTCTTTTGATTTTTGTACTCTTCTTTTCAAATATATCATAAAACCTTTGGTATTACAATAATTATTTTGAATTTTACTTGCTTTTTCTGAAAAATTGTGGTAAAATATCATATGTTATAGTTTATTATTGACTAAGAGGAGGTGCAAAAGGAATGCCAAATATTAAATCAGCTAAGAAAAGAGTTAAAGTAATTGAAAAGAAAACTTTAAGAAATAATATGATAAAATCTGCATATAAAACAGCTGTTAGAAAATTTGAAGAAGCTGTAAACGCTGGTAATGTTGAAGAAGCTAAAGTTTTATTCTCTGAAGCTACTAAAAAAATTGACCAAGCACGCAGTAAAGGTGTTATCGTAAAAAACACTGCAGCTAGAAAGAAATCTAGTTTGTCAAAAAAATTAAATGCAGCTATGGCTTAAGCAAAATAAAGATTATGCATAGTTTTTATTTGAGAAGGTTTCATATAATATATGAAGTCTTCTTTTTTGTCTGCCTAAAACTTCCATTGTTTTTGTTATCATTTCATGTTACTATTATATAGTAATAGTTAATATATTTTACTTTTAGAGGTGAATTATGATTAAGAATTTAATAAATAGTTTTAAAAGTTTTGATAAAGTTACTCATAAGATTTTAAAATATGGCTTAGAATTTTGTTTTGCTTTAAGTATGATTTCTATTATTATTTTACTTACATATAATTTAATATTTGCAACTCCATCTTTATATTACATAGGTATTTCATTATTTAAGTTAAGCCTGGTTTTTGGTATTGAATTTATTATATGTAGTATTGTTGTGGATGGTATAAAAAAGCAAATGGTTTAAAGATATTTCCCAAAATGGACAAAAATGTCCTGTTGGGGACGTTTCCTTTTGGCCATTTTTGTCCATTTGGAAACGTCTCTAATTGGACATTATTTTTTCAATTCTTCTAAAAACATTTTGTTTAACATTTGTGGGTTTGCTTTTCCTCTTGTTTCTTTCATAGCTTGTCCTACTAAATATCCTAATGCTTTGTCTTTTCCGCCTTTATAATCTGCAACAGATTGTGGATTTGCTTCTAATACTTTTAATACCACATCTTTTATTGCCCCTTCATCAGAAATTTGTACCCATCCTTTTTCATCAATTATATCTTCAGGGTCTCTTGGATGTTCAAACATTTCTACCAATACTTTTTTAGCAATACTTGAGCTAATTGTTCCTTTATCTATTAGCATTACTAATTTAGCTAATTGTTTGCTATCAAATGGTATCTCTATTGGTTCCATCTCTGTTTCATTTAGTATTCTAGATATGTCTGATATAATCCAGTTATTTACTGCTTTTGGATTATTGCATATTTTTATTGCCCCTTCGAATAAGTCTGATAGGTATTTTGATGATGTTATTATATTTGCATCTTTTTCTGATAATTTGTATTCTTCTAAATATCTTTGTTTTCTGCTTTCAGGTAATTCTGGTAATGATTTTTTAATATTTTCTATGTATTCTTCTGAAAGTTTTATCGCAACTAAATCTGGATCTGGGAAATATCTATAATCTTGTGCATCTTCTTTATCTCTCATTGGAAATGTTTTTCCAGACACGTCATCCCATCTCAAAGTTTCTTGTTCTATTATTCCGCCATCTTCAAGTACATCTATTTGTCTATCAACTTCATATTCTATTGCTCTTGTGATACTTTTAAATGAATTCATATTTTTCATTTCTGTACGAGTTCCAAGTTTTGTGTCTCCTTTTTTTCTTACTGATACATTGACATCTGCTCTTAGTGAACCTTCTTGCATTTTACAATCTGAAACTTCAATGTATTCTAATATTGATTTTAGCTTTCTCAAATATTTTTCCGCTTCTTCGCTACTTCTTATATCAGGTTCTGATACTATTTCTATTAGTGGAACTCCTGCTCTATTTAAATCGACTAAACTTCCTCCGCCAAAATCATCATGGTTTAACTTTCCAGCATCTTCTTCAATGTGGATTCTTGTTAGTCTGATTTTTTTCTTTCCTTCGTCTGTGTCAATTTCTACATATCCATGTTCACATAGTGGTTTGTCAAATTGAGAAATTTGATATGCTTTTGGTAGGTCTGGGTAGAAATAGTTTTTTCTGTCATTTTTACTATCTCTTGATATTTCACAATTTGTTGCAAGTCCTGCTTTTACTGCATATTCTACAACTTTTTCGTTTAAAACTGGTAGTGTTCCTGGCATCGCCATGCATATTGGACATACATGTGTGTTTGGTGCTGCTCCAAATTCTGTTGGACATGAACAAAATATTTTTGTTTTAGTTGATAGTTCTGCATGTACTTCTAGTCCTATTATTACTTCATAGTTATCTCTTGACATTTTCATTCCTCCTCTTCAGGGATTAGGGGACGGACCTAAAAATCCCTATTTCTTAAATTCTGGTTTATGATTTTCTCTAAATTTGATTTTTTGTTCAAATGTATATGCTGCATTTAATATTGTTTCTTCACTGAATTTATTTCCTATTAACTGCATTCCTACTGGCATACCTTCTTTATCTACACCACAAGGGATTGAAATTCCTGGTAGACCAGCAATATTAACTGAAACAGTACATATGTCTGCTAAGTACATTTCTAGCGGATTATTTGATTTTGAACCTATATCAAATGCTACTGTTGGTGAAGTTGGTGTTAATATAACATCATATTTTTCAAATCCTTTATTAAATTCATTCATAACTAATGTACGTACTTGTTGTGCTTTTTTGTAATATGCATCATAATATCCTGATGAAAGTACATATGTTCCAAGGATTATTCTTCTTTTTACTTCTGGACCAAATCCTTCACTTCTTGATTTTTTGTATATTTCTTTTAGGCTTTTAAATTCTTTTGTTCTATATGTATATCTAATTCCATCAAATCTTCCTAAGTTTGAACTTGCTTCTGCACATGCGATGATATAATATGTTGCTAATGCATATTGTGCAATATCTAATGAAAATTCTTCAACTTCTGCTCCTAATTCTTTGTATGTTTCAATTGCTTTTTGTAGTTGTTCTTTTACTTCTTCATTTATTCCTTCTCCGAAGAATTCCTTTGGAACTCCAATCTTTAATCCTTTTACATCATTTTTTAATGCTTTTGTGTAATCTACTTTTGGTCTATCACTTGATGTTGTATCTTTTTTATCATGTCCTGCGATAATATTTAATAACATTGCTGCATCTTGCACATCTTTTGTTATTGGTCCTATTTGGTCAAGTGATGATGCAAATGCTACTAATCCATATCTTGATACTAATCCATATGTTGGTTTTAATCCTACTACTCCACAAAAACTTGCTGGCTCTCTTATTGAACCACCTGTGTCGCTTCCTAATGCCCATGGCACCATGTTGCTTGCGACAGCAGCTGCACTTCCTCCTGATGATCCTCCTGGTACTTTGTTTAGATTCCATGGATTTCTTGTTGGATGAAAATATGAATATTCTGTTGAACCGCCCATTGCAAATTCATCCATATTTAATTTTCCTAAGTCTATCATGTTTTCACTATTTATTTTTTCCATTACTGTTGCATCATATGGTGATACAAAGTTTTCTAACATTCTTGAACTGCAGGTAGTTTTTATTCCTTTAGTACAAATGTTATCTTTTATTCCTATTGGAATTCCTGCAAATTCTCCTGTTATCTCTCCTTTTTCTACTTTACTTTGTATTTCTTCAGCACTTTTTTTAGCTTCGTCTGTTAACTCAGTTACAAATGCTTGTACATCTTTTTCTTTTTCATTTATTCTGTTTATATATGCTTCTGTTATTTCTTTTATTGTTAATTCTTTGTTTTTTAATTTTTCTTGTAATTCATGTACTGTTAGTTCTGTAATGTCCATTAGTCATGCCTCCTTTATATTTATTTTGCTTTTTTAAACTTCTATCTAGTTTATTACTTTAGGTATTTTAAACATATGTTGGTCTTGCTCTGGTGCATTTTGTAATAAAGCATCATTATCTTTAAATATTTCTACTTCATCTTTTCTAAATACATTTTTTGCTTCATTTGCTCCTATTGTAATATCTAAATTT
>CALXJZ010000021.1 GCA_944388745.1 uncultured Clostridia bacterium | reverse complement strand
CCATTAAAATTAAAATTCAATTCTTTTTGGACAATTTTAAAATTAACACCTGCATCTAATATTAATTTTTCATTGTTATTTGCTTCTATTAGATAGCAGTTACCACTTGAACTGCTACCTAATACCTTTAATTTCACTAAAATGATGGTCCTTCATTTTTTACTGGACTCGTCTCTATATTGCTTTCTGCAGATGCATTTTCTTCAATATTTTCTACTTCTCCAGTTTCAATATCAATCATCTCTTTATTTGCATTTTCTTCTATTTCTTCAGTAACTTGTGCTTCTATTACATTTTCATAAGTGTTATCATTGTTTTCTATAACATATGCATAACTTTCGTTTACTTTTTTAGGATCTATTGGAACAGCATTATATGTTGCTCGAGCAATAGTCTTTCTTGCCATTTCCTCATACCAGCCTTCAATTTTTTCTTTTGTTTTTTTGCCATTTTCCCATTTATCCTTTTCTCCACCCCAAAATTCAGCCGCAGCATAAGATGGTTTTCTTTTATCAATATCTTTTTTAGAAAGTGTTACTATTTTATTTCTTGATTCATCAATATATTGTATATATCCAAATCCTCCTATTATTTCTCCTCTATCAAATGGATTTTTAATTATAAAATTGTATCTAACAATATTATCTTTATTTACTATTTCAAATATGTCATTTGAATATATTAACTCGACTACAATATTTCTAATTGGGTATAAAGATAGTTGTGTTGCTATGTATTCTAATCCTTTATATCCCTTTAAAAAGCCTATATCATACTTTTGTGTTTTGTTATTTTTATATGGTATAGCATTTAAGTGATTAGGTATTTGCATATCTAATCCTAATTTTGCATGATGTACAACCGCTATTGCTAAATCATTCATATTAACATTTTGCCATGTGACCGGTAAGTTGTTTTTATCTTCTTCTTTTGTTGATTTCCAACTATTTTTATTTATTCTTGCTTCTTCAGCTTTTTTTAATGCATTATCAATTCCTATAAAATATCCTCTTATAAGTTGCTTTTGATATTCGTTTAAATTTAATACTCCTACATTACCTTGAAATTCTTTCATTACCATTCCTGTAAATCGTTCACTTGCTGTCAATTCTTTTTTTTGCAATTCTGTCTGCTCTTTTTTTACCATTTCAGTACTCATACTAATCAACCCCCAATTCCTTAATCATCTTTATAAATTTTTCTGCTTTTTCTCCCTCTATTTTTCCAACTGCAACTTCCATTTCTTTTTTATCTTCTGTTTCTTTTCTTTCTTCAATACCATTAATATTTATGTTATGGTTTATTTCTATTGCTTCATCTCCTAATAAAGTGGTCATTTCTTTTACCCCTTCGTAAAATCCTTTATAATAGTTCAAATCTGCTTCCATTTTTCGAACATTAACTCTTCCATTTTCATCCACATATTGTTTTGTTTTCATGTTTACTGTTCCTCCTTAATAATAAATTTCATACCTGTTTTCTCCTCATTTTCTACCATTACTGTGCAAAAAGCAGGTATGCATGATAAATCCACGCCAATTGCAGCTACAAATGATCTAGCAATTGCTATTGCTTTCATTGATTGGTTTACAGCACCTGCTCCTATTGCTTGTAATTCTATTTTTTTATTTTCTTGTAATCCTCCTGCAATTGCTCCAGCAACACTATTTGGATTTGATTTACTTGATACTTTTAAAACTATTTTATTTTCCATTATTCTTCTTTCCTTTCTTTTTTATCTTGAATTAAATCATCAAAACTCTTTCCATAACCTACATTTTTGACTCTTTCGTCAATATCAATTTGATTGATTATTCCTTTTTCATAATAATCTAATATTTTTATAACTTTTGAAATATCTCTATTACAACAATCATTCCAAAGCATATATAATTTATCTTCGTAAAGTTCCATTTTGTCTAAAGTAATTAAATATATAGCTGTTTTATCTTCAACTGCATTTTGTAATTCAAAAAGCATTTTAATTGCTCCAGGATTTCCACCAGCAAAATTTATAAAATTTTGTGATACAGTTGAAAATATTTCTAATCTACTCATCTAAATCACCTCAATTCTTAATTGAGAATCTGTAGTTACTATCAAGCTGATTATTTGTGTATTTATTGGATAAATTGAATTTATTGATTCTCTATTGTCTATAAATATTGGTGCAGATGTATTATAAAATTTTATAAGAGTATTTATAATATCTAGTCCTGCAAGTATTTTATGTGCATTGTTTACATCAGAATATGGGACACCATTTACTAATGTATCGCAACATTCTATAAGTCCTCCATTAATTTGAGTATCAAACAACCTAAATTTTACTATCTCGAATTTACTATTTATTGCATTTTCTAATAATTCTACTTTGGTTTTTGTAAATTCTTCTAATGCATATTGTTCTCCCTCTAACTCTTGTATTTTCATTGAAATACCTTCTTCTTCATTTTGTAATTCTTCTATACGTAGTTTTGTTTTTTCTTGTATATCTCTTTCATTTAATATTTTATTTAATTTATTTATTTCTTCAGTAATTTCCTCTTTTTTATTTTGCAAATATGATATATCTCCATTTGCTAAGTTATTTACTTTTTCCTCTAATTCTTCAATTTCTTTAATCTTGTTGTTGTACTCTGGAAGTGAAGTTACATCAAATGAGTTATCATTTTCTTTTGCTTTTTCTATTTCTGTAATTTTATTACTGATTTCAGTTAATTTACTATTTAATTCTTGAATTTCTTGTTGTAGAATTTCTCTAGCTTTTGTATTTTCATCAAGCCTTATATTAATTGCCTGGCCTTCTTTATTTATTGCATCTTGTTCACTTTTTATATGTAAAGCAAAATTATTTTCAAATTGTTTTTGCATTTCTTCAATCTTTTCAGTTTCATATTCTCGCTTACAAGTTGGACAAATAAATGCGTCCGGGTCAAATGTTAATCTTTTATTGCTAACTTCATCCCATTTTTTATATAATTCTTGTTTTCTATTTTGATCTTGTTTAATTTTTAATAATCTTTCATTATCTTCATCTTGTTTGTTTCTAATTTTACTTTCAATTATTCTTTTCTCATTTTGCAAATTAATTAACTCTGAAGAATATTTTTGTGAGTATTCAGTTTCTTTTTTCAATTTATAGTCTGATAATTCTTTTTTTGCTGCAGTTAACTGGTCTGCAATTTTCATATTTTCTTTTGCCCTTGCTTGAACATCTGTCATCTCTAATTCTGTAGTTTTCAATTGACTGTTAAGTTCTTCTTTTTCTTTCTCAATTTTTTCGTAGTCAATATTATGTTCTGTAATTAGTGTAGTAGTAAGTTCATCAATTCTTACAGGTATTGATTCCTTTTGCTTATTCAATTCTTTTATTTTAGCTTGAACTACCTTTTTATAATCATCAATACTTCTACCTTCTATGTTTTTTCTTATTGCACTAAATTCTTCCTTTGAATTTAATATTTCTTCATCTGATACATTTGCTCCAGAAATGTTTATTAATAATTCTCTTCTTTCTGCCCATTTTAATTGGTTATTGAAGTATGATGGATCTGTAATCAATTTGAATAGACTTTCTGGTATTAAACTATTTATTTTTTCTTCATAATCTTTTTTCTTTACTGGTACTTCATCTATCCAATAATTAGTTTCATGTCCAGAAAACTCTTGCTCACTTTGTCCTCTCTTTTTAACCCATTTTTCTTGAAATACTTTCTTGAATGTCATATCTTGACCATCTATTAATAGAGTTGCCTCTACTTCATGTTCTAAAAAATGAATTGGTTTATTGTTTTGATCTAAAGTTTTTATATTAAAATCTTTTTTATCATTGCTGTCCTTATCAAAAAATAACCATTTAAATGCATCAAATATTGTTGTTTTTCCAGTTGCATTTTTTCCATATATATTGGTATTTTGTCCGTTAAAAACAACTTCTAATTCTTTTATTCCTTTGAAGTTTTTTAATTTTAAATTGAATATCTTAATTTCCATAATTATTTTCCTTTCCTTTTTATACTAAATGTTTTTTCAGCATCTTCAGCAGCTTCTTTATAACCACAATCCGGACATATTTCTGTTTTATTATCTCTTCTCGAAAGTGCACCTCTACCTTGTGCATATGTTTTTCCACATTTAGGACATTTTGCCATCTATTCTCCCTCCCTTTTATCTTGATTTTCTAGGTTTTGTGTGTTAGAATAGCATTAAAGCATTTATATAAGTGTTTTATAGAACTATTTGGTACTTTGGTCGGTATTTGGTAGTTCTATTATTTTTGCTTGTTGCTTTTCTTTTTTGTAAAAATCGTCTATTTCATCAATAAGAAGTTCATATCTAGTATCAGTACATAATTCTGATATTTTTCTTCTTTTTATACTTGGATCAGAGTAATTATTTGACTCGTTTATAGTTCTTATTTGTAGTAAAATATCTGCTACACTAAACTTAATATCTTTGATTTCCTGGTCCTTTAATGCAATTGTTTCTTCTAATTCCTTTATTTTTAAGCCTTGCTCACTATGTTTCCCCATCATACTTATCTCACCCCTTTCAAATTTCTTAATTTATATTTCATTTTTGCTAATGTTATAATGTGCCATATGTAACAATTATGTAATTTATCTTGCTTTGGCATATTTTCTTTTTCTCCTTTCTTCTTTTGTCTCATCAATTTCCATTTTTATAATTGCAATAAACAAAATTGGAATTGATATATATACTACTGTCATTATCTGTTCCATTGTAACTATTTGTGATAACTTTTCAGCAATTATAGAACCTACAATTGGAATCCATATAATTGATGTTCCTAATAAAAATTCAATAATTTTTCTAATAAATTTCATTTGTAATTCCCCTTTCATTTTTTAATTTTTATCAATTTCATTTTCTATTCCTGCATATTTAAAAAACTTACTTTTTATAATGTTATATCCCCAATTTCCTCCTGGCTCTTCGGGTGGAACTGCACTACCAAAGTCAAACCTTCCTGCCCTTAAACCCGCTCTTATATATTCTGCGTTTTTTCCTATTATTCGTGCAGCTTCATATGGTGTTAATGTCTCAACTGGATTTATTTCTTTTTCTTTCAAATTCAATTCCTCCTTTTATTGTGTGGTCATCGCATTTTTTTATTGTTTTCATATTTTTCCTTTCTTGTATCTTTTTAAGACACTTTTGAATTAAAAAAAATTTCATCTACTTCTTTACTATTTAATGAATATCTTTCTTTAATTTTTTGAATTTCTCCTTGTGTAAATTCTGCATTATTTGTTTCATTCATTTTACTAGATAAAGTAGTTCTAGATATTCCTAAATAGTTTGCTAAATCTCCTCCATTGTCTCCATTTAATGCCATTTTTGATTTAAGCTTATTTATATCCATTTGTTTTCCTCCTTTCATTTCAGTATCTTTTTAAGACACTTAAATAATATACTAACATTTTTCTTTTGTCAATATATTTTTAAAACTTTTTTAAATTTTTAAGACACTTTTCAAAAAATACTTGTAAAATTGTTTGAAATATGATAATATTAAGACACTTGATGGAGGTGAGAATTTATGAATATGGGAGAAAGAATTAAGCAGTTAAGGATTGAAAACGGGTTAACCCAAGAAGAATTAGGAAAATATATAGGTGTTCAAAAGTCAGCTATCAGAAAATATGAAAAAGGCGAAGTAAAAAACATGAAAAGAAGTTCTATACAAATACTTTCAAATTTATTTAAAGTTTCCCCATCATATTTAATGTGCATAGATGAGGAAGATGAAATTAAAACAAATAATAATACAATTACAACTTCTATTCCATTATTATCTGATTTTAAAAATGATTTAGAGACATCTATTACTAATTTTTTAATTAAATACATTTCAGTTAATGAATCTTTTCCCGATAATACCTTTGCACTTAAAATAAATGATAATTCAATGTTACCTCTATTGGGTATTGGGGATATTGCTATAATTGCTACTAATTTTAATTATGAATCTGGTCAAACTTGTCTTGTATTAAATAACGATATTTATATGATTAGGAAAATTATATCAAAAGAAAATGGCTTTGAATTACAAGCAATGAATCCTTATTATCCTATCGAGAATACTAAAGAATTAAAAATTATTGGTAGAATTATAAAAGCCGAAAATAAAAGTGCTTTTAAATAGAAAGGATGTGAATAAAATGTTTAGAATAACAGGTCAATGGTTTGTAGTTATTATTTTACTTTTATTGATTATTGGTATAACTATATTTTCCATAATGAATCCAAATGAATCAAATACAGAAACAATCAAAACAGAGTCTACAGAACAAATAACACCAGAGGCTGTCGAGAAAGCTAATAAACAATACAAAGGATATAGTGATTATATTGTAACACCTAAAAAAGCTAATTATACAATTCAAGAAATATATTCAAAAGAAGGAAAAGTATTTATTAAATTATTAGATAGTGAAATATTTAATACGTCCAAAAATGATTCTACTTATGGATTAGCTTTAGGTAATACCCTTTCAGCATTAATGAGTGATTTTTTCCCTTCAGGTATTACTATTGTCATTGAATGCGGTGATAATATTGTTTTTACTGGAAATATACTATAAAAAAAGGATAATGTGTAATTATTTGCGATGACCACACATTATCCAGGAGCAACCACTTAAAAGTGATTACGTTTGTATTATATACAAAAAGCTTTCATTTTTCAAGTGGTAATTGAATAAAATGGAGGTTTTTTTATGCATGAATTAAAGAGAAGATCTAATGGTAGCGGATGTGCTGCTTATTTAGGTAAACGGAAGACAAAAACCTTGGGGAGCAAAAATAACAATAGGAAAAGATATTAATGGAAGAAATATATACCATTTTATAGATACATTCGAATCAGAACTAGAAACATTAGTATGTTTAGAAAATTACCACAAACAACCTACACCACTTTATATTAAGGAAGATAAATATAATAGAATAGTTTTTTTTCCAAAAGTACCATATCCGCTAGTTTCTGTTAAGGATCCTAAAAAGGAAATTATCAATAAAATAAAAAAGGATAATTATACGTTTAAACAACTATATGAAAAATTTGCAGAAGCAAAAATGCTCACTAAAGAGGAGGAAAAACAAGAAAAAATATATCATATTAGACCTAAAAATAAACCTTTTGGTCGTAACTATTGTAGAGGTATGATAACGGCTTTTCATAATTCAAAAGAATTGTATGACAAAGTTTATAAAGATTTGAGAGCTTCTGATTTTATTAAACATTTAAAGGAAAGTAAAAAAGGTATAGATTCGCAAAGGCAAATGGTTAATTTATACATTAATCTTGATAAATTTGCATTAGAAGAAGATATAATTGATAAAGGCTATGCTCAATTTATCCCTAATATTTCAAATAAAAAAGAAGTAAAAAAAGCCAAAAATAAAAGTGTAGAAAAAGAAAGGTTATTTACTTATGAACAAATAGAATATTTATGGAATTTTGCTCCTAGATCACAAGGACTAAAAGAACATAGCAAAAAAGAAAGAGAAATTTTTGTTAGAGACTTTTGGTTAATGTTATTATATTCAGGAATGAGAGCGGATGAATTACTTTCATTATATACTGCTAATATATTTATAGATGATAACTATTTAATTGGTGGATTAAAAACAGAGGCTGGAATAAATAGAGAAATTCCTATACATCCTTCTGTAAAACACTTATATAAAAAATATTATAATCCTAATAATGAATTTTTGTTTATGCAACCCAATGGAAATAAAATGGATTATGATTATTATTTATACCATTATAAGAATAACTTTAAGAATTTACACCCAGAGGTATCTGCACATACTGCACACGATGCAAGACATATGTTAAGAAACGAACTTCGTAAACTTGGAGTTAAAGATATAATTATAAATTCAATAATCGGACATAGTAATGATGATGTTGGCGAAGATATTTATTCACATGTTTCAATAGAAGAAAAGCAAGCAGCAATAAAACTGGTTACCTATAAAGAACAAAAAAAGTTATATATTTTAGCATCAAATCAATAACAAAAAACCTATTTAGACCTTATAAACCTTATTCCGTTATCAACAAATTATCAACAAACAGTTAATACCAGGCTATAAAAAGCCTGGTATTTCAATGTTTTTATTAAACTTCCATAATAATTGGTATAATCATTGGGTTTCTTTTTGTTTTCATGAAAATATAATCTCTTAAGTTTTCTCTTGCAGCTGATTTAATAGTAGCCCAATCACGTATACCTCTTTCTTCGCATTTCTTAATTTCATGTCTTACAACTGATTTTACATCATCCATTAAGTTTTCAGATTCTTTTACATATACGAAACCTCTTGAGATAACATCTGGACCTGCCACCACTTCACCTGTAGATGAATCCATTGTTAAAACAATAACTATTAAACCATCTTGTGATAGATGTTGTCTGTCTCTTAAAACAACGCTTCCAACATCTCCAACTCCAAGTCCATCAACAAGAATTCTTCCACTTTGTACTGAACCTGTTAATTCTGCCCCATCTTCATTTATTTCAAGTATTCTACCATTTGACATCATAATGATATGGTCTTTGTCAATTCCCATACTTTGAGCTGTTTCACTATGTGCTCTTAATTGTCTATATTCACCATGTACTGGTATGAAATATTTTGATTTTGTTAATGCTAAGATTAATTTTTGTTCTTCTTGGCAAGCATGTCCTGAAACATGTACCGCTTCTAGTGAGCTATATACAACTTCTGCTCCTATTTGCATTAAATCATCTATTACTTTTGAAATAAATTTTTCATTTCCTGGTATTGGGTTTGCTGAAATTATAACTAAGTCATTTTGAGTTATTTTTACTTTTCTGTGGTCTCCTGCAGCCATTCTAGTTAGTGCTGACATTGGCTCTCCTTGACTTCCTGTTGTTATAATTACTAGTTTTTCATCAGTATAAGTATTTATCATGTCTATATCTATAAATATATTTTCTGGACAATCAATATACCCTAATTCTCTTGCTGTTTCTATCATATTTATCATACTTCTACCACATACTGCAATTTTTCTGTGATATTTTACTGCTGAATTTACAATTTGTTGGATTCTATGAACATTTGATGCAAATGTTGCAACAACTATCCTTTTTGTACAATGTAAAAATAGTTTATCAAACACTTCTCCAATTGAACTTTCAGACATTGTAAATCCTTTTCTTTCTGCATTTGTACTGTCTGACATTAATGCAAGTACTCCTTGATTTCCTATTTCTGCAATTCTACACAAATCCATTATTTTTCCATCTATTGGGGTATAATCTACTTTGAAGTCACCTGTGTGTAATATTGTTCCAGCAGGTGTTGTTATTGCAAGCATTACTGAATCTGGTATACTATGTGTACTTCTTATTATTTCTATTTTAAAGTTCTTTCCTAGTTGTAAGGTTTGTCCTTGCATAATTTCAATTAATGTTGTACTTCTTAATAATTTGTGCTCTTCTAATTTATTTCTGATTAGTCCTGCTGCTAATTTTGGTGCATAAATTGAAATATTTATTTTCTTTAATAAATATGGCACACTTCCTATATGGTCTTCATGTCCATGTGTTATTATTAACCCTTTTATTTTATCAACATTTTTCTCTAAATAGCTTATGTCTGGTATAACTAAATCTACACCTAGCATATCATCTTCTGGGAATGATAATCCGCAGTCTACAACTATTATCTCATTTTCATATTCAAATACTGTTATATTTTTTCCTACTTCATGCAATCCTCCTAATGGGATTATTTTTAATTTTGAAGCTTTGAAAATATCTTGATTATTTTTTCTTGTTTTTGATGAGATTCTTGTTTCATTTTTTTCTCTGTTTTCTTTATTTTCTGTGTTAAATTCCCTTTTTGTTCTTCTTTTAGTTGTTTTTTTCTCTATTTTTACATTTCCTTCTTCATTATTAACTTTTTCCGCTCTATGAATGATTTCTACTTTATTTATATTTTCTATTTTGTTTTCGTTTTTATTGATATTTTCTTGTTTTTCTCTTATTCTTCTATTATTTGTTTTTCTTATTCTTTGACCTCCTTCCACTGTTTTTCTTGTTCTTCTTTCTTTCTTGTTTTCTAAATTCTCTTCTGTCATAAGTTCTCCTTTCTTTTTATTATATTTTTAAAATTTCCGCGTTTATTAACCTTTTGCCTATCCCATAAAATTATATAACATCAATAAGACTGCCCATGAATTTGCTTATTTCATGAACTTTTAAAAACTGATATTAATATGTTTCTCTCTTTTTAGTATGGTATAAACTTAAAAATCCGATTCCTATTATTTAATTTTCTCTCTTAATTATTAAAACATTAATTTTTGTTTCTCTTTAAAAATCTCATTTCTAGCTCTAGGCTAATCGCTGTTTTTGATTATACTATATTTTGTAAAATTTGTCAAATTTAACTTTTAGATTGTTTTTTCCTTATTTGTACGTATTTCATTGACAATTCTTTCTAGATTGTTAACTAAAAAATCCACATCTTCTTTAGTATTTTCCTCTCCGAAAGTTGTTCTAATAGATGAATTCGCCTCTCTTCCATTTAATCCAATTGCTGTTAATACATGTGAAGGCTCAGTTGACCCAGAACTACATGCTGAACCTGTTGAAACACATATTCCTTGTTCGTCTAATTTTAAAAGCATTGTTTCTCCTACTACTCCTTCAAAACAAATATTAGCATTTCCTGGTAATCTATTTTTTATTGTTCCATTAAGTTTCGTATTTTCTATTCTCTCTGTTACTTGTGATATATAGTAATCTCTTAATTCTTTTAAATAATTGGCATGCTCTTCTAAATTGTTTTTTGCTATTTCACATGCTTTTCCTAACCCAACAATTTCAGCAACATTTTCTGTCCCTGCTCTTTTATTATTTTCCTGATGTCCTCCATCAATTAATCTTTCAAATTCAATTCCCTTTTTTACATATAATGCACCTATTCCTTTTGGTGCATTTATTTTATGTCCTGAAAGTGAAAGGCTGTCTATTCCCATTTTTTTAACATCTATATCCATATTTCCACATGCTTGAACAGCATCTGTATGGAATATTATATTATACATTTTCGCAATTCTTGATATCTCTTCAACTGGCTGAATTGTCCCTATTTCGTTGTTTGCAGTCATAATTGTAATTAATATTGTATCCATACTAATTGTTCTGCTTAATTGTTCTAAATCTATTACTCCATCTTTGGTAACATTTAAATATGTTACTCTAAATCCTTGTTTTTCTAAGACTTGGCATGTATGTAAAACTGCCGGATGCTCTATTTTTGATGTTATTATGTGTTTTCCTTTTTTACTATATGCTTTAGCAATTCCTTTTATTATAGTATTATCACTTTCAGACCCACAACTTGTAAAATATATTTCTTCTGGATTTGCATTTATAAGTTCTGCTACTTGCTTTCTCGCTTTTTCTATTGCTCTTTTTGCACTTCTTCCAATTGTATATAAGGATGATGCATTTCCATACTCTTCTTTTAAATATGGTAGCATTTCTTCTAATACCTCTTCTTTAATTTTAGTTGTTGCAGCATTGTCAAAATATCTAATATCCATAAATTTAATCATCTCACAATCTTTCACTTTTTTTAATTTAATTAATATATTATAGTAATTTATTTATCTTTTTGTTACAATTTCTTTAATTTTCCCCATTTCTCTTATTGCCGCTTGATATCCATATTTATAACACTTATCTAATTTTTCAAAATCTAAAAGTCCTGTTTTATCTGTTTCAACAGTTAAAATATAATCACTTAAACTTAGTCCATCTTCTGAAATTTTATTTCCCATTATATCTATTGTTCTCATAACTATATCCATAATATTACTTTCTTCAGTAATATCATCTGCCTTAAAATTAACAGCAATTACTTTATCTGCCCCTTGTTTTTTTACTTCAGTTACTGGTATATTATCTAAAACTCCACCATCTAAAAATCTATATTTTTTATATTTACATGGGCAAAAAATTGCTGGAAAACTACTACTTGCTCTTACTGCTTTTCCGATTGTAATCTCACTAATATACTTTTCCTTTTCTTCATCCAGAACATTATTTGTAAATATATATTCTTTTGATGTTTTTATATCTACTGCTGGTATTACCAATGGCATTTTTGTGATATCTGACATTATTTTTATTCCTTTTCTACTTGCTAAGTGGCTATATGCTTCTTCTATTGATTCTCCCGTTTTTAATCCTTTTAAAGAAACTTTTTTATTTTTTACATATCCTCCTATTCCAGATATTATAGGATTAGAGCTTATCTCTGTTATTTCTTTTGCATATTTTTTAAAAATTATATAGATATAATATGGTGAATATCCGCATTGCATATAATGAAGCAATTAGTCCTCCTGAACTCGTCCCTCCAATGATATCAATTTTGATTTTATTATCTTCTAATGCTTTTAATACTCCTGCATGTGCAATTCCTCTTATTCCTCCTCCAGATAATGCAATTCCTAATTTCAAGTTTTCACCTTCTTTTATGAAGTTTTCTTTTTTATAGTATTTACTAATTTTATGATTATAAACTAAAAATGTTACAATATTTAACTTTTTCATTATGTAAAAAATGTATAAGAAAAAAATACTCAAAACATTGAAAAAACGCTTTCTTACAAAATATAATTTTATATAGGAAAATATTAACGAGACAAAAGAAGGAGAAAAATGATGAAAAAAGAAACAGGAATAACAATAATAGCTCTTGTAGTAACAATTGTGGTATTATTAATTTTAGCAAGTATAACAATAGGAGCAATAACAGGTGATAATGGAATTCTAAGAAATGCAAATAATGCAAAAACTCAAACAGAAATAGCAGAAGAAAAAGAAATAGTAGATAGAGCAACTATACAAGCTATGGCAAATAATAAAAGGGGAAATATAGTAAAAGATGAATTGCAAGAACAATTAGATAAAATAACAGGAAATGGAAAAACAGAAACAAAAATAATAAGAAATAAACTGATTGTAGAATTTATAGATTCACTTAGAATGTATCATGTTGATGATAGTGGAAATGTATATGAGTATGAATACAAAGATTTACCAATAATAGAATCTGGTTTGAATTTTTACAATAGAATTAGAGAATATCAAACTCAAATATTAAACATTAAAGTAGTAGATTATGATACTATTCCTGATAATGTTATAAAAAGTTTTGATGTGTCAAAAAATCAAGATAAAAGCGTAACTGCTTGGATTATACAAAATGAAGAACAAAACGATTTTTACGATTTATATATTGGTGGTTATGATGGAGTACAAGCATCTGAAAGCTGTCAAAATATGTTTGCTGACTTAGAAAATGTAATAAGTATAGATTTGAAAAATTTCTATACAGATAATACTATCAATTTTGGATATATGTTTCAAAATTGTATAAATTTAGAGAATTTAAATATATCTAATTTAGATACTAGTAAAGCAACTTATGTGGGAAGTTTATTTATGAATTGTAAAAGTTTAAAAGAATTAGATTTAAGCCATTTTGATACAAGTAATGTTAGTAATATGAGTTCAATGTTTAATAACTGTAGTAACTTAGAGAATATTAACTTAGGGAATTTCAATACAAATAAAGTTCTGGATATGAACTATATGTTTTATAATAATAGTAAACTTCTAACATTAGATTTAAGTAGTTTTGATACAAGTTTAGTAACAAATACAAATCGTATGTTTAGTGGATGTTCAAAATTAAAAACGATATATGTAAGTAATAAATGGAATGTTAGTAAAGTGACTAATTCTGAATTGATGTTTTATGGTTGCAATAATTTAGTAGGAAAAATTAAATATGATAGTACTAAAATTGATATCAATTATGCTAATTATAATACAGGATATTTTACATTCAAAGCTTTAGAATATTAAATAAAAAGACGAGTAATAAAGTATTAAAAACTTTATAAACTCATCTTTTTTACTTTTCTATATTTCTAAACTCTTAAATCTTCAAAATAGAATTCTCCGAATCCATAAGTAACCTTATGGTATTCTCCCATAAAAATTGGGTCGATTTCTTCTTGCAAATCAAATGTTGGTTCTACTACAACTTTCCCTTGACTGTCAATAACTCCCCATTTTCCATCTTGCTTTATACCTGCATATCCGTATTCATCAACTTCTGTAACTCTATCATATTGATAATCAATTACAATATTTCCTGATTTATCTACAAATCCCCATTTTCCTTGCTCATTTTTTGAAGCAAAAATTGAATTATTAGGATATACATCTGTATTTTTTAATTCTTTTCCTTCTTTGTCTAAATATTTTGTTTCATCATTATTGTATACCTTTATATAATTGTCTTCTTCTGTTACTGTTGCTCCTGTTAGTTCACAAGCTAATGTCATATCTTTTTTGTAAATTCTTGTTATTTGATTTGTAACAGCTCTAACTAAATTTGTATTACCTACTTTCTGAACAGAGTCACATTCAAGATTTATTTTTACTTCATCTTTATCATTTATTACTCCCAATTTTCCATTTTCATTACTTGCAATAAATAAATCATCATACAAATATTCTATATAGTTATACTTCTCTTCTACTAGTTGTTTTCCTTCATTGTCTATAATTCCATATTTTGTACCTATTTCGTTGTTTATTCTTATTCTATATCTTTCATTTGCAGTATCTAATATAGCTATATCTGCATCTATGTTTGCTTCTGTTCCATTTCCATTGTAAACTGTAGTTCCTTGGTCGTTTTGTGCATATAAATATATTCCTGAAATATCTATTTGATTATATTCTACTGGTACAATTATTTGTCCGTCTAATTTTGCTATTCCATATTTTTTACTTTTTTCAATAATAAATACTTGATTTTTTGAATCATATGTTATTGATTGATATTCGTTGTTTATTATATTTTCTGTATTTTTTATTACCCCATATTGTCCATTTTTTGCAGCTATTAAATATACATTTTCATTATCTTCTATTTCTACTATTCTTTCAAGTTCATTAAATTCTGGTTTTAATATTTCTTTTCCTTGATAATCTACATATCCATATCTATATCCTTCCTCAGTAGTATCTGAAACTATATAACCAGAATATTTATATTCATTTTCATCTGTATAATATCCATCTACTGAAATTTGGTCATATGCAATATCAACTAATTTGTTGCCTCTTATATTAATTACACCATATTTTCCATCTTGTTTAACTAATAACTCCCCTTCTTTATATGGTAAACTATCCAATTCTTCATAAACTGCTTTTGTGATCTTTCTACCTGTATAATCTATTAGACCATATTTTCCATTTTCAGTGTATTTTAATACTGTTTTTTCATACATTAAATCACTTGCTATATTTTTTAATCTTATTGGCTCTACTTTTTCATATTCTGTAAATATTTCTTGTTTTTGTTCATTAAAAATAGTAATATCGTCATCTTGATAGCATACAAATACTGATTTTTCTGGGTTTGGTATTTTTACATCTGTATAATTTGGTTCAATAATTATATTTTGATTTTTATCAATAACTCCAAAGGTATCGTTTTTCTTTAAAGTAAAATATTGATAATTTTCGATTTTTGCAATTTCATATTTTCTACTATTTTGTTTTATAAAATAATATGATATTGCAATTATTGCTGCAACTACTATTATGACTATTAAACTAACCCATATTCTAAATGTTCTTTTCATCTTTTTCAACCTCTTCTTCAACATTATTTTTACATGCCTTAATTTTTATAATTCTTCTATCTTCATATTCTTCAATTTTGTATGTTACTTTTTCGGTATCTATGATTGGTGGTTCTTCATCATCTTCTGGAATTCTGCCTAATTTATCTTGCAAATACCCTGAAATAGTATCATAGTCACCTTCTGGGATATCTGCATCTAGAAGTTTATTGACATCATATATTGGCAAACTTCCACTTAAAATATAAGTATTATCGTCTATCTTTTCAAATTCTTTTTCTTCTTCATCATATTCATCATAGATGTCTCCAACTAATTCCTCAAGGATATCTTCCATTGTAATTAATCCTGCTGTTCCTCCATATTCGTCTAGTATTATTGCTATTTGCTTCTTGTTTTTTTGTAATTCTCTAAACACTTCATTTATTAGTCTGTTTTGTGATACAAAATATGCTTCTTTCACAACATTTTTTACTTTAAAAGATTTTTTGTTTATATTTTTCAATACATCTTTTACATATAATATTCCTTTGATTTCGTCAATTGTTTCCTCATAAACTGGTACTCTGCTATAACGATATTCTTCTTGTGATAATTCTTCTAAAAGTTCTTCTGTGCTAATGTTTATATCAACTGCAAAAATATCTTTTCTATGTCTCATTATTTCTGATACTGTAATATCATTTAATTCAAATACATTGTTTATTAGTTCTTGTTCTTCCTGCTTAATTGTTCCTTTTTCTTGTCCTTGACTTATCATCATTTTTATTTCTTCTTCTGTTACTGATTCTTCTTCGTTTTCTCCAACGCCAAATAGTTTAGATACTCCATTTGTACATACTGTTAATAATTTTACAAATGGTGATGTTACTATTGAAATTGCTCTTATTACTCCTATTGTTGCAAATGCTATTTTTTCATAGTGTTTCATTGCTAGTCTTTTTGGTACTAATTCTCCAAAAATTAATGTGAAGAATGATAATATTATTGTTATTACTATAATTGAGATGTTTTTCCAGGCTGATAAACTTATAAATGGCATTAATTGATATAAGTTTGGTGCAAGCATTTCGGCAAATGTGTCTGATGCAAATGCACTTGATAGAAATCCTGCAAGTGTAATTCCTATTTGTATTGTTGCTAAGAATTTACTTGGTGTTTTTAACATTTTTTCAATTTGTTTTGCTTTTTTGTTTCCTTCTTTTGCTTGTTTTTCAATTTTTGCATCATTTAATGATATATATGCTATTTCTGTCGCTGCAAAATATGCATTTAATCCTATTAATATGATTAATACTATTAGTTGTGCAAACATTTTATTTTCGTCTCTCCTTTTTCTTTTTTATATTGTACACATTATATATGTTTTTTATGTTTTTTTCAATAGATTTTTCAAATTAGATTATTGAGCGTTTTAATTAGTTGTTACAATTAATTATCGCACTGTCATAACCACCTTTATACATTTTAAAAGTTTCTCCATAAAATTCTCACGAAGAAACTTTTAACTATTCCATATGTTAATTTCAAAAATACTATAATAAAGGAGTTATATAAATTTTACATACCTGTAACAGGCAATGTTTTAACTTGTTTTGATGAAACCTCTTTTGCTTTTTGAGTTCTATGAACTTCAATTTCTGGCTCATCCTCTTTTGTATTGTTAACTTCGATAGTAATTTGTTCATGTAAATCTAATTCAAAGTCAATTAATTGTTCATATTTAGTATAACCTTCTATTCCTTTTGTTTCTCTCAAATAATATATTCCTGGAATAATATTATTTATTTCTATTTTTCCTTCTTCATCTGTTTTTAATCCAGAATATACTACATTTTTATTTTCATCTAATAATTCAAATTCTACATTTGCAAGTTTTTCTCCTGTTTCGTTATCCTTTTTTACTATAATGATTTTAGTTTCATTTTTTGGATAACTATCTTTTGTGTTTCCAGTACCATCATCATATGTTGCTGCTACTAATGCATAATCTTGATTTGTGCTGTTTGGAGCTTTTCCATACAATACTGGTTTTGTTTCGATTTTTGTTTCTACTGATAAATTAAATTCTCCCTGTTCTGTAAGATTTTTTATAGGTATTAGTACTTTAAATTTTTCTTCTGGCCCAAAGTCACTTGTTTCTTGATTTTGTAGATTTGTTAATTTTATACCACCTAAATCTTGATTATTATCTCTACTTAATGTAATGTGATATGATGTTATTGTAGTATCTGCTGATACTGAAAATGTTTTTGATAAATAATTTTTATCTATATCATCTTGTTTCCAATCATCATCATTTTTATTTATTTGTATTGTGTTAGAAATTATTGTTTCAGTAGAATTTTGTGCATTAGCTATAATTTGTTTCATTGCATTTAGAGTTCTTACTCCTGCTTCTCCTATTGGCTCATAATCATTTATATCATTTCCATGTATGTAACAATATAGAGCTTGTTTTGTTGCTGTAAATGCTTCTTCTTTAGTTGCACATCCTAATTGCTCTATTGTTTTGTATGGATATCCATTTATTAGATATCGCCACAAACCTACATCTTTAATTGTATCTTCTATTGAAACTGTATATCCACTTGTGTCTGCTCCGTTTTTTAGTTTTGTCTAAACAATATGCAGGATATGATACTCCATTATAATCATATTGTACGTAATCAACAATTCTTGCAGAGCCTTGATATTTTACTAGATATGGGCATCTTCCAATCGAATAAACATGTGCAGCATCTAATGTAACTGCATTTGAAGAATTTATAAATACTAATGAACTTAATAATATTAATGAGCTAACTAATAATAGTTTTTTTAATATTTTTTTGGTTTTTATCAATAAACTTCACTTCCTTTTTGGTTTAATTAATTTTAATTTGTTTTTTTCTATTATTTTTCTTCTGTTGCTTGTACACATCTTCTGTACTTAGGTTCATTTTCAACACATGTGATTAATGTTAATATATTTTCTTCTGTATCTTCTAGATATGTCCAATCAGTGTCTTCAATTATCACTTGTTTTTTCACTACGTATTTACGTATATTATTGTTATAACAATAATTAATAATGTCTCCTTCTTTCAATTTCTTTATGTTCGCAAAATAATTATTTTCATATCCTCTATTGTGTGCTGCTAATCCTATGTTTCCTATCCATTTTTGTGTTTCATCAAAATGACCTACATATTTGTCCATTATTTCTTTAGTTGTTCCTTCTTGTATTTCTGCTTTTAAAGAAATTGATGGAATTTCTATATACCAGTTTTCACTTCTATCTCCGGTTTGCCCTATATAATTATCAATATTTTCTTGGTTTTGAACATTTGAACTAATTTTATTAGATGTTTTTATGTCTGATGCTTCTATATTATTTTGGTTTACTGTAAATCCTGCTTTTAAAGATGCTTTTTGTGACCAAAAATCTAAATTAGAATAACAAAAATTTATGATAAAAAATATTGAAATTGTAATTATAAAAGTAAATGCATTAATAAAAGTATCGGTATAAATATATTTTTTTATATTTTTATCATCTCCAATCTATTTTTTATTGTTCTTTTGCGTGAGAAACTTGATTTTTTCGAAAAAATTTTGAACAAATCTAGCTTGAATTAAATTTAACTCTGAAAATATTATATTACATTTTTTTCCATTTGTAAAGTTTTTTTCATCGCAAATTTCGACAAAAATATAAAGCAAAATTTTCATTGCCAATGCAACAACTTTTTTCTCAAAAGTGTTGTCATATTCTCGTTTTATATTTTTGTTTTTC
>CALXJZ010000020.1 GCA_944388745.1 uncultured Clostridia bacterium | reverse complement strand
TAAAAATTTTCATTTATATAGTTGGGAGGATAAAAATAAATGAAAGAAAAATTTGAAAATGAAATGAAACTTGAGTTTATAAGTAAGTCTAGTAATGAAGCATTTGCAAGAGTTGCAGTGGCAGCATTTGTAGCACAATTAGATCCAACAATTGAAGAATTAGCAGATATTAAAACAGCAGTTTCTGAAGCTGTCACAAATAGCATTATTCATGGTTATGAGGACAAGCAAGGGATAATAAAAATAGTATGTAAGCTAAAAGAAAATGAAATTATAATAGAAATTTCAGATACAGGAAAAGGTATTGAAGATATCGAAGTTGCAAAAGAGCCATTATATACTACAAAACCGAACTTAGAAAGGTCTGGAATGGGATTCACTATAATGGAAAGTTTCATGGATAGCATGGAAATTGAATCAATAGTAGGATTAGGGACAAAAGTTACAATGTCTAAAAAGATTAAAGAAAAAGAAGAGAAAACTGAAGATGAATTTGAAATATTAGTAAATGACTAAAGAGTAAATTTGCTAATACAACAATACAAGAGGAGTACATTGATATATGTGTGAAGAAGATATACAAAAAATAGAGAAAGCCCAAAGTGGAGATAAAAATGCTTTAGAGGAATTAATTGAAGAAAACAATGGGCTTATCTGGAGTATAGTAAAAAGATTTTATGGAAGAGGTCGTGAGCCAGAGGATTTATATCAAATTGGATGTCTAGGATTTATCAAGTCAATCAAAAGATTTAATACAGATTTTGAAGTCAAATTATCAACATATGCAGTTCCATATATGATAGGAGAAATAAAAAGATATATTAGAGATGATGGTCCAGTAAAGGTTAGTAGAAGTATAAAGGATTTAGGAATAAAAATAAGAGAATTACAAAGAGAAAAAATGAATAAACAAGGAAAAGAACCTAAGATTCAGGAAATAGCAAAAGAGTTAAATGTAGATTTAGATGATGTGATTTTAGCTATGGAAGCTACAAATTCTGTTGAATCAATTGAAGGTACAAAACATATAAATAATAAAGATGGAAAAAGTATAAGCTTATTAGATACATTGTCAACAGATAAAAATGAAGAAGAAACAATTACAAATAAACTAGCAATTGGGCAGCTAATAAAAGATTTAAAAGATAGAGAAAAGGAGATAATTTTATTGAGATATTACAAAGAAAAAACACAAGCACAAGTTGCAAAAATTCTAGGAATTAGCCAAGTACAAGTTTCACGATTAGAGAGAAAAATATTAGAAAATATGAGAAGAAAAATGACAATGTCTCATTAGAAATTTGCGAGGAGAAGATAAAATTATGAAAAAAATTGCTATATATTTTCTAATGTTTATTTTTATTTGCTTTATTTTACCAGCACTTTTAACAAAAAATGATATAGCAACAACTGCTCTAGATGAAGCAAGCAGTGAAAAAGAAAATAAAACCAACCAAGAAAATCAATTAGAAAGTAATACACAATTTACAGAATATAATTATGAAAATTACGGAACAATAAAGTTATTGCATGCTAAAACTGGAGAAGTGGAAGAAGTGAAATTAGATGATTATTTGTGTAATGTTGTATCAGCAGAAATGCCTGCAGATTTTGAATTAGATGCATTAAAAGCACAAGCAATAGTTGCAAGGACTTATACTATATATAAAATACAAAACAAAAAACATGATAATGCAGACATATGTGATGATTCAGCTTGTTGTCAGGCATGGATTTCAAAAGAAGATAGACTAAATAGATGGGATGAAAATCTAAGAGAAAGTAATTGGGCAAAAATTGAGCAATGTGTATATGGGACATCTGGAAAAATAATTACATATAATAATCAACCAATAAATGCATTTTTTCATTCAAATAGTGGTGGAACAACAGAATTACCAGTAAATGTTTGGGGGCGGAGGAAGTGACATGCCATATTTACAAGTTGTTGAAACCTCTGGAGAAGATGCATATAGCCAATATGCTTCTGAAGTACAATTAACCCAAGATGAGTTATTAGCAAAACTAAAAGAAAAATATTCTGATATACAAATTGACTTTAATAATGATGAAGATATTAAAATATTGGAATATACAGATAGTAATAGAGTAAGAACTGTTAAGTTTGGAAATCATGAAATATCAGGTACAGAAGTAAGAAGTATTTTCGGATTAAGGTCAACAAATTTCGAAATAACTAAACAAGATGGGAATATAAAATTTGTTGTAAAAGGATATGGACATGGAGTTGGTATGAGTCAAACAGGTGCTGATAGTTTAGCAAAACAAGGAAGTAATTGTGAAGATATAATTCATCATTTTTATACTGGAGTAGAAATAAAAGAAGTAAATGATTTAAATTAAAAAATAAATTACAAAAATGTATATTCTTCTTAAAACAGGAAATACTTGTAATATATATAAGTATTTGAAAGGAGAATATTATGGGAAGAAGTAATAGAAGAATGAAAGAGATGTCTACAAGTGATAAAATTATATTGTATTCTACAATAGGAGTGATTGTTTTAGCAGTTATAATTACGGCTTTATTTCTATATAGTAAAAAACTAAATGATGATGTAAGAAATAGCACAATGAGCCTTGAAGATATGGCAAATTTAGCAAATAACACTTCACAAGAAAGTGAAAGTGCGAGCACAGAAATAGGAAAATCAGTAGAAGAAGTTGAAAATGAGATGAACAGTTCAAATAGCGCAAACAGTATGAATAGCACAAATACTACAAATAGTATAAATTCTAATACAACAAACACTAGTAATAGTGCAAAAAATACAAGTAATAGTAGTACAAATAATGTAAATGCTACAAATACAGCTAATTCGGTAGCTACATCTACAGAAAACCAAGAAAATGAAACAAAAAAAGAATTGAGTTTTGAAAAACCAGTAGAAGGTGAGATTGTAAGAGAATATGCTAAAGACAGTCTAATTTATTCTGAAACATTACAAGAATGGACAACTCATACTGGAATAGATATAAAAGCTGATAAAACAACAGTAGTAAAAGCAGCAGAAGCAGGGACTATAAAATCTATAAAAAATGACCCTAGATATGGATTAACAATAGTGATAGAACATGATGACCAATACCAAACTATATATTCAAATTTATTGACTTCTGAATTTGTTGTTGAAGGAGAAAAAGTTGAAAAGGGACAGGCAATAGGAACAGTAGGAAATACAGCAGTATTTGAGATTGCTGATGAACCACATTTGCATTTTGAAATCTGGAAAGATTCTCTACCAGTTGACCCAACTACTTTGATGAAATAATGTAACAAAAATGTAATATAAAAATTATTGACTTAATTATTATAAATGTATACAATAGGTACATAATAATTAAGTCTATTTTTGTAAATAGAAAAAAGTACATTGAAAAGTTCATATTTTGTCTAAAGTAATTAGTATTGAATACTATTTACAAAAATGGGAATAATTATATATAAATAATAAATGTAGATTTTTCTTATACAAAAATATTAGTTTATCTTTAATAATAATTTTAAAAATTTTGAAATAGTAAAAATCAACAAAAGAGGGAGGAAATTTTAGATGAACAAGAAAGGAGAAAAAGGCAAAAATATGAAAAATAAAGGAATAACATTAATTGCTCTTGTCATAACTATAATCGTATTGTTAATATTAGCAGCAGTATCAATAGCAACATTAACTGGGGAGAACGGAATATTAACAAGAGCACAAGATGCAAAAACTAATACTGAGATTGCAGAAGAGAAGGAAGCAATAGGAATTGCATATAATGGAGTGATGGCAGATAGTTTAGGTACAGGTGTAGAAGCAGAAAAATTACAAAATGAATTAAGAAGTAATGGATATACTAATGCAACAGCAGTAGATAATGGAGATGGAACAATAACAGTAACATTTGATTCTGGAAGGTCATATACAATAGACGCAGATGGAAATATATCAGACCCAGAAGAAGCAAATATAATAGCAACAATGAAAATAGAAGGAACAAGAGTAACAAAGCCACCAATGCCTACCGAGCGGAAATTTTGAGCATGTAACAGGAACAGATGTAAATAGTGGATATGTAATAAGAGATAAAGATAATGGGAATGAATTTGTGTGGGTGCCAGTAGATCAAGATCAAAAAATCCAAATAAATGTAACAAGTAAGGAAGAAGATATAGAAAGTATAACATTAACAGACCCATATGGAGACCCTATAACATTACCTAATATAGATAGTTTAGGAAAAAGTTATAATGAAAGTGTAAATCCGACAATAAATGGACCATATGTATTAAAGGTAAACACAGCAACAGAAGAAAAAACAACAATATTAGGAGTTCATAGTTTATATGCAATAGATGTAATGGCAGATTGGATGTTAACAGAAGAGTATGCTGAAAGTAAAGGAGCAACATTAAAAGATTTATTATCAGAATTAGGATGTACAACAAAAGAGGAAGCATATCCAATATTGGGACAACAATATAAAACAATGTATCAAGAACAAGATAGTGAAGTAGAACTAAATCATAGAGAGTTAGTAGAGAAAAGTGGAGGATTTTATATAGGAAGATATGAGGCAAGTTATGATGATAGTGTAAGTGGTGGAAGAGTGGCAAGTAAAAAATCTGAAAATACAAACCGAACAGGTTCTAGTGATGCATTAGAAGATGGAATGTTATGGAATTATGTATCACAAATAGAAGCATTAGAAAAATCAAAAGAAATGTATACGGGAATAAGTACATTGTTAACAGGAGCAGCATGGGATAGAACATTAGGATGGTTAGAAGAAACAGGAGCAGTAAGTCCAATTGAAATAGTAGGAGATAGTTCAACTTGGGGAAATTATAGTGATGACAAATTTCCTAATACAACAGGTTTAATTAATACAGGAAAATACGATGAAACAAAAAGAAATAATATATATGACTTAGCAGGGAATTTATGGGAATGGACAACAGAGGCCTACAATACTACTCGCCGAGTTACTAGAGGCCGGTACTTACAACTATTCAGGTTCTCGTCATCCGGCCAGCAATCGTCTCAGCCGTGACCCTACTCGTTCTGGCCTTGATGACATTGGCTTTCGTCCAGCTTTGTTTTTGTAAAGCTGAAAGCTAAAATTAATAAATTAAAATATACCAATGAATTGGTTTTGAAAGAAAAAATTTAGAATAAAAGTCTTAACGACTTTAGACGTTAAGAAGGGATTTTTCAAAAATTCAAGCAAAATCCGTTTGAAAAACGGTTTTGCCTGAATTAGGAAAAATCCCACTACGTGGCGCCACTACGTGGCGTTTTTTGTGCTTTCTAGAGCACAAAAAATGACACGAAAATTTTATAGAAAAGTGGTGATAAAATGGGATTTTACCAAATGATGGAATTATTACAAAAAAGAGAAAATGGAAAAATAGTAATGTGCAGTCTAGGAAATTTTTATTTAGCAATAGGTAAAGATGCAACATTACTGCATAATTTATTAGGATTAAAAGTCAGTTGTATAAAACCAGAAGTATGTAAAGTAGGCTTTCCAATATGTGCATTAGAAAAATACACAGAATTACTAGCACAAAAAAGGTATAGTTTCATAGTATATGATTTTGACCAGAAAAAAGAAGAACTAAAAATACTAGAATCTTATGAGGGGAAAAATAAGAATAAATTAACAAACAGAAATATAAATTGCTATATCTGTTCCAAAAGTACACAAAAATACAAAAAGCCAGATAAATATATATTAGCATTATCAAAACTATATGAAAAAGAATTAGAAAAAGAAAAAATAGAAGAAAGAAAAGGGAAAAGAAAAATATGGTTTCAAAGCAAGAACAAGAAAACAAATTAGCCTTAATACCAAAATCAGAAAAATATATAGAATATATGTTAGATGTAATGATAAAACTACCAAGAACAGAAAAATTCAGTATAGGAACAGAATACAAACAATGCATGTATAAAATGTTAAATAAAGTAATGTTATTAAATAAGATAAAAAATTTAAATAAACAAGATGAAAATAGATATAAAATTGAAATAATAAAAATATTAAATGAAATTGATGCAGAATTAAATACACAGAGAATATATCTAAGGATAATGAAAAAATATAGATGGATAGATGAAAAGAAATTTAAAGTATCAATGGAATTAATATATGAAGTAGGGAAAATATTGGGAGGACTAATAAAATACTATGCCAAAAACAATAAGAAACAAATATTATGAATATTTAACATATGAAAAATTGCTAGAAGCACATAAAAAATCAAGAAAAGGCAAAGGATACAGAAAAGAAATAATTTTATTTAATCTAAAACAAGAAGAATATATAATGTGGCTATTAGATAAATTGCAAACAAAAACATACAAACATGGAGAATATAGTGTATTTTATGTGACAGAACCAAAGGTTAGAAAAATAGAAAAATCAAGATATATAGATAGAATAGTACATAGATGGCTAGTAGATAATTTTCTAGAACCTGCATTTGTACCACAATTTGTAAATACATCATATGCCTGTTTAAAGAATAAAGGAATGCACAAAGCATGTTTAGATGTACAAAAAGCAATGAGACATTGTGAAATAATATGGAATGAATATTACATATTAAAGATGGATGTAGCAAAATATTTTGATAATATAAATAAAGAAATATTATTAAATATAATAAAAAGAAAAATAAAAGACAAAGATTTATTGTGGCTAATAAATGAAATACTATATGCTCAAAAAAGGGAAAAAGGACTAGAAATAGGAAATTATACTTCACAAATGTTTGCAAATATATATCTAAATGAAATAGACCAATATATAAAGCATGAATTAAAGGTGAAATGGTACTTTCGCTATCTTGATGATAGTGTGATTCTAGTAAAAACGAAAGAAGAAGCAAAAGAAATCTTAGAAAAAATAAAGGTTTATCTAAAAGAAAAATTACAATTAGAATTAAATAAGAAAACACAAATATTTAAAAATAAGCAAGGAGTAAATTTTTGTGGATACAAAATAAATGAATATAGACTAAAGATACGAGATAAAGGAAAAAGAAAATTAAAGAAAAAAGTTAAAGTTTTAAAAGAAAAAATAAAACAGGGTAAAATTACAAGTAAAGAAGCCAAAAAATATCTAGCAGGACATATGGGATATATAAAAATAGCAAATACATATAATTTAGAAAATAAATTGTTTTATAGGGACAAATCAAAAGGCTAACAACACCAATAACCGAGTTAATAGAGGCCGGTAATTACAACAATTCAGGTTCTAATAATCCAGCCAGCAATCGTAACAACAATGACCCTACTAATTCTGGCAATGATAACATTGGCTTTCGTCCAGCTCTAATATTATTCTAGATTATATATTTCAAGGAATATATACAATGAGGTATTAGATATTAAAGGGATTTGTTCCTTCCTATTATAGGTAAAAATGTATCAGTAAAATAGGTGTTAGTAGAATTAAAAGTATAATTTCAATATACTTATTTTACAAAATTAATTATATGAATAAATAGCAAAATACATGATTTTATAAGGTAATAATAGTTTGAAAGGAGGTACTTTGAATTAATTTGATTATTAATATCAAAACAAAAAATGAATATATGTTTTTTTATAGGAAAAGTAATAAGTGATATAGAATTCAAATTTATAGTGGATAATAAAAGTTATTATGCAATAGCTATATTTCAAATTGAATTAGATAATAATAGTGTAATAACAGTAAAGGGATTAAATGAAATTGCTGATTATTGTTATATAAATTTAAATAAAAATGAATATTGTATTATAGAAGGTATAATAGTAAGCAATTTTAACATTTTATTGCAAAATATTACAAAGATGGAATACAATGATTTTAATTATGATAATTAGAATTTACAGATAAAAAAGTGTACATTTGTTTCAAAATTTCTGATTGACTTTAGTATAAAATTGTAGTATAAGTAGTATAATGAATATACTAACAGAGTAATATACAAAATATTACAAGAGGAAATCCCTAGCCAATCGTTAATAGAACAATAAAGTAGGGTATTTAAAAGAGTGGGGGCGAAAGTTCCTACTCTATATTTTTTAAAAGGAGAGATTAACTTGAATAAATTAAAACTTTATAGAATAGATATAGATTATGTGAAATATTTATATCGATTTGATAAAAGAGTGCAATATAATGAAAAATATGATTCCAGTAAATGATACAGAACTGATAAATTTTGATATAAGTAAAGAGAATGAAAAATATGATTCCAGTAAATGATACAGAACTGATAAA
The DNA here is from genome assembly GCA_944388745.1 of uncultured Clostridia bacterium. Lineage (GTDB taxonomy): Bacteria > Bacillota > Clostridia > TANB77 > CAG-508 > CAG-269. The sequence goes on along the minus strand of CALXJZ010000020.1, from coordinate 11,623 downwards.
TTTTGATATAAGTAAAGAGAATGAAAAATATAAACAAATTTTAATCAGTCAATATCATTTTTGTAATAAAAAGTATGTTGCAATTTTAAACTATTAGAACAAAAATTAAAAGAATATAATAAATAAAAAGATTCTCTAAGTAAAAAAAAATTCTGAAATCCCCTTGCAAAATCTCAAAAACATGATATAATATTTATCAATGTGAAAAGAAAAAACAAAAACAAGGACACGATAAATAATACAATAACTTAAAGAGAGCCAAAGGTTGCTGTAAATTTGGTAAGTAAAAATTATTTATTATCACCTATGTTGTTGCTAGACTGAAATGCTAAATATCTAGTAAGCAAATAATTTAAATGAGATCTCTAGATGTAAAATTAAGGATAGCCGTAATCTTGCGTTAAAAGAAAAATGAGAGAACAAATTGCAATATAATCAATGCAGTGATTGATATATAAATTTGTTAAAATAGGTGGTACCGCGGAATTAAAGCTATTTCGTCCTAATACAATAGGACAGAATAGCTTTTTTGATTTAAAACAGGTGAAAATCAGCATCTGAATTTATTAAAAAAATTAAGGCGATTAAAGGTCCGTCCCCAAATCCCTAAAAAGAGGGATTTGGAGGACCGTCCCTTAATCCCGGTTAAGAAGGAGGAGATTTATTTGTACAAAAAAGTAGAATTGCCTAAAGAAGGTTTTGTAGGAATTGAAAGACAAGTTGCAGAAGGTTGGAAGGAAAAAGACATCATAAAAAAGAACTTTGCTATGAATGAAGGAAAAAGATATTTTACATTTTATGATGGACCACCAACAGCAAATGGAAAGCCACATGTTGGACATATTGAAACAAGGGTAATCAAGGACATTATCCCAAGATACAAAGTTATGAAAGGGTATAAAGTTATTAGAAAAGCTGGATGGGATACACATGGATTACCAGTTGAGCTTGAAATTGAAAAGAAGTTAGGAATTTCTGGTAAACAACAAATTGAAGAATATGGTGTAGAAAAGTTTGTTAAAGAGTGTAAAGAAAGTGTTTTCAATTATGTTCATATGTGGGAAGAAATGACAAACAAAGTTGGTTTTTGGGTTGATATGGATCATCCATATGTAACATATCACAATGAATATATTGAGTCAGTATGGTGGGCTTTGAAACAAATGTGGGAAAAAGGTCTTTTATATGAAGGCCATAAAGTTATGCCATATTGCCCAAGATGTGGAACTGCTTTATCTTCTCATGAAGTTGCTCAAGGATATAAAGATGTAAAAGATTTAACTTGTATTGCTAAATTTAAAGTTCTTGATGGACAAAAATTTGATACTAATACATATATTTTAGCATGGACAACAACTCCATGGACATTACCATCAAACCTAGCACTTTGTGTTAATAAATCATATGAATATGCTGAAGTAAAAGCAAATATTGGAACAGATGATGAACCAGTATATGAAAACTATATTTTAGCAAAAGATTTAATTGAAACAGTATTAAAAGAAACACCATATGATGTTGTAAAAACATTTAAAGGTGAAGAATTATTAGGAACAAAATATGAAAGACTAATGCCATTTGGAGAAGTTGAAGGAAAGGCATTTGAAGTTATACATGGAGACTATGTAACATTAACAGATGGTACTGGTATTGTTCATATTGCTCCAGCATATGGTGAAGATGACAGTCTTGTTGCTAAACAAAATGATATTACATTTATAAATTTAGTAGATAAAGAAGGAAAATTTGTAAAAGAAGTTGAACCATGGGCAGGAAGATTTGTTAGAGACTGCAATGAAGATATTTGTAAATGGCTAAAAGAAGAAAACAAATTATTTAGCAAAGAAAAACACATGCACTCATATCCACATTGTTGGAGATGTGACACACCACTTTTATATTATCCAAAAGAAAGTTGGTTTGTTGCAATGAGTAAACTAAGAGATGAATTAGTTGCAAACAATAACAAAGTAAATTGGTATCCAGATACTATCAGAACAGGAAGATTTGGAAAATTCCTAGAAAATGTTATAGACTGGGGAATTTCAAGAGATAGATATTGGGGAACACCACTTCCAATTTGGACTTGTGAAGATGAAAACTGTGGACATAGAGAATGTATAGGTTCAATTGCTGAATTAAAAGAAAAGGCAATTAATTGTCCAGATGATATCGAGCTTCACAAACCATATATTGATGGAGTAGAATTGAAATGTCCAAAATGTGGTAAAAAAATGCATAGAGCAAAAGAAGTTATAGACTGTTGGTTTGATTCTGGTTCAATGCCTTTTGCACAATGGCATTATCCATTTGAAAATAAAGAAATGTTTGACAACAACTTCCCAGCAAACTTTATTTCAGAAGCTGTTGACCAAACCAGAGGATGGTTCTATACTTTAACTGCAATTGGAACAGCACTATTTAATAGGTCACCATTTGAAAATTGTATAGTACTTGGTCACGTGTTAGATGAGCATGGACAAAAAATGTCTAAATCTAAAGGTAATGGTGTAGACCCAATGGTATTATTAGATACAGTAGGTGCAGATGCAACTAGATGGCATTTCTATACATGTAGCGCACCATGGCTTCCAACAAGACTAGGACTAAAAAATGTACAAGAAACACAAAGAGGATTTATAAGTACATTATGGAATGTATATTCTTTCTATGTGCTATATGCAGAAATAGACCAATTTAATCCATTAGAATATAGTGATTTTGAATTAACAAATGTAATGGATAAATGGATTATTTCTAAATTAAATACACTTGTAAAAGAAGTTGCAGAAAAATTAGATAATTATGATATAACAAATGCAGCATTATTAATTGAAAACTTCACAGATGAACTTTCAAACTGGTATGTACGTAGAAATAGAGAAAGATTTTGGAGTCAAGAATTAAATGATGAAAAAATTGGAGCATATGTTACATTATATAAAGTTCTTACAACATTAATAAAAGTAGCAGCGCCATTTGTACCATTTATAACAGATGAAATATATCAAAATCTAGTAGTTAATTTAGATAAAACAGCACCAGAAAGTGTACATTTATGCTTATGGCCAGAAGTAGATGAAAAAGCAATTAACCCAGAACTTGAAAAAGAAATGGATTTAGCATACAAAATTGTAAAATTAGGTAGAAGTGCAAGAAATTCTGCTAATATTAAAAATAGACAACCACTTTCAAAAATGCTTATTTCAGTTGATACATTACCTAAATATTATGAAGATATAGTAAAAGAGGAACTAAATGTAAAAGAAATTGAATTAGGTGCTGAAATGGGAGAATATGTAGATTTCGAAATTAAGCCAAACTTACCAGTTCTAGGAAAAGAATATGGAAAACTAATTCCAAGAATTAGAGAAGAAATATCAAAGAAAAATCAAATGGATTTAGCAAATACAGTAAAAAACGGCGGAGTAGAATGCATCGAAATTGATGATACTCAAATAGGTCTAAATTCAGAAAATCTACTTGTAACAATGCAAGGTAAAGATGGATTTGCATTTAGTGGAGAAGGTGAAATTGGAGTTGTATTAGATACAAAAATCACACCAGAACTTGCAGAAGAAGGAATTTTGAGAGAAGTATTATCAAAGGTACAAAATATGAGAAAAGATAGTGGTTTTGAAGTATTAGATAGAATTAATTTATACGTAGCTGACAACGAGAAGGTTGAAAAAGTTATAAAGAAATTTGAAGATACTATTAAGCACGACACATTAGCTGATAACATTTTCTACAATGAAAAAGGAATAGAATACAAAGAGATGAATATAAATGGAGAGACTCTGTTGGGGACGTGCCAAATCGTTTCAAAATGAAACAAAAGGGACAGACCTATAAAAAAGTGATATCAACAATATAACGTGTTGATATCACTTTTTGCACTTTTTAAGAGTTTTGACTTTCTAACTCTTTTTTGAGGTTGTCACGAAGAACTTCGTAGTATTTCAAATTTGACTTAGCGTTTTCAAGGGCGATATAATAATCATTTATTTGAGTAAGACATTTTTTTAAATCCATGCTCAGCCAAAAATCATTAGAGAAATCTTCTAGATAAACATTATTATCTTTTGCTATTTTCTTATGAAATTTGATAGCTTTAGTCAAAAGTTGAATTGAAGCTTTTGCATTTTCAATCACCGATTGATTATATGCAATTTTACTTTCATAATCCGCTAACCTTTCTACTGGTGTAAGTTCCCGCCTTCTAAATCTTTGAAAAAGTTTCATAAATTTATACCTCCTCCTTGTGTGAAACAATTTTGTTGTGCATTAAGTAATATAGCAAAAGACAAATATATTGTCAAGCAAAACTTAAGAAATGCGATAAATCAATTGACAAATGGAAAAAAATGTAATAAAATGCTTGGGAATTATAATCATATTAAAAATATTAATATTTATAAATTTATGTCAAAGGAGATTTGCTTATGGCTAGAATAGCAAGAAATCAGTTCGAAACAGCTTTTTTTCATAACATGACACAGGGAATTAATAAAGAATACATCTTTGAAGAAAATAGATGCAAGAAAAAATATTTAGAATTAATAGAAGAAAAATCAAATGAATGTGATATAAAGTTGATTTCTTATACGATTATGGATAATCATTCACATATATTGTTATATACAGAAAATATAGAAAATATGAGTTCATTTATGAAAAAAATTAATGAAGAATTTGCAATGTATTATAATTATATAAATAATAGAGTCGGAATTGTCTTCAGGAATAGATATAGGACTCAGCCTATTTTAAGCGAAAAGCAATTGTTTAATTGCATAAGATATATTTATAATAATCCAGTAAGGGCAAATATGGTTTTAAATCCAGAAGAATATATTTATTCTAATTTTAAAGATTTTCAAGTAGAATTTGAATCAAATAATTTTTTAGATATAGTAAATAAAAAAATAAATTGTCAGTTTAGTTTTCCAAAAAATGAAGATAAAGAATTAGTAGGGCAGGAAGAATTTTTAGATACAACAGAGGATAAAGAAATATTTGTTAGAGATTTTATTAAGGAGTATCAAAAAGATTATAATTTTATGTTTGGAAAAAATATAGAGGAAATGAAAAAACTCGTAAAATATTTAAAAGAAAATATGAAGGTATCAAATAACTTATTGTCAGAACTATTACATATATCTAAATCAACAATAACACGATATTATAAAAGTTCTAAATAAAATTTAGAAAAATGTAACCTTATTCAAGCTTATTTCTTAATTTTTTGTATTAGGTATTGTCAAATAATTGATTAAATATTATAATTCTTTTGAATAAAAATAAGTATGAGGTGTGTCCCTTTTTGATTCATTTTGAGTCTGTTAGGGACGTGTCAAATCGTTTCAAAATGAAACGATTTGGCACGTCCCCAATGGTGGCACGCCAAAAAGGAGGATAAAAGATGGGATTAAAACTTGAAAATGTTTCTAAGAAGTTTGTAGGAAAACAAGCAGTAGATAATATCTCATTTGAAGTAGACAAACCTAGTGTGTTTGGACTACTTGGTACAAATGGAGCTGGAAAAACAACTACAATAAGAATGCTTCTTGGAATTATTAAAAAAGATACTGGTGAAATAACTTGGAATGGTAAAAAGGTAGAAAGGAAAAGTGTAAATTTTGGATATTTACCAGAAGAAAGAGGCGTATATCCAAAAACGAAAATATATGACCAATTAATGTATTTTGCAAAGTTAAAAGGTATGAGCGGGAAAGATGCAGATGAGGCAATAAAAAAATGGGCAAAGGTTTTAAAAGTAGAAGAATATATTCAGATGCCAGCAGAAAAATTGTCAAAGGGAAATCAACAAAAAATACAATTTATGACTGCAATTATACATGATCCTGAATTAATTGTACTTGATGAACCTTTTAGTGGATTAGACCCTGTTAATACTGAAATATTAAAAAATATTATAATAGATTTAGTTAAAGAAGGAAAATATATTATAATGTCAAGCCACCAGATGTCATCAATTGAAGAGTTTTGTACAGACATCTTAATATTAAATAAAGGTAAAACTGTTTTGAAAGGTAATTTGAAAGAAATTAAAGAGGGGTATAAGGCTAATAGATTAGAGATTTCAACGGATACAAATATTGATGAATATATTAAGAATTTTAATATGGATATTGAGTTTTCTAAGAATAATGAGTATTCTATTAAGATTGATTCTGAAGAAAATGCTCATAAATTGTTGGAGAAATTGGTTGGTGATCATATTGTTGTGAATAAGTTTGAGATTAAGAAGCCAACTCTTAATGATATTTTTATAGAAAAGGTAGGTTAATTTGAAAAATAATCAGCATCTTGCGTCGTTAAACTTCGTTTGAAATTTAATCAACGTACAAAAAGTACGCCTCATAAATTTCAAACTTGTTTGCCTAGCAATATACTAATTCTTTTTCAAATTAAAGTATAATGAAGAAAGGAATAGGATAAAATGAGAGATTTAAGAACAGTAATTGCTTTTACAATTAAGGATATGGCAAAAAGAAAATCCTTTATTGTTTCAACTTTAATTATTTTAATATTAATAGTAGTAGGATTTAATATTCCAAATATAATAAGTGCAGTAACAGATGATGACGAATCTTCTGGCAAAGAAAAAATATTAATAGTTGATAGTACAAATTTATTTGAAGGAACATTGCAAAGTTTAAACCAAATGGATTTAGAATACACATTTCAAATTGCAAATAATGACATTTCTTTTGATGATATAAAAACTAGAATAGAAGATAAAGATATTAATGAAGCAGTTGTTATAGAACAAAAAGATGATGGGACTCATAAATTAAGATATATAGTAGAAAATATGACACAAGTAGCATCTGCTCCAGAAGATTTGATTAATGCAATAAACACAGTTTATACAAATTTACAAATTTCAAAATTAGGTTTAACACAAGAACAAATAGCAAGTCTAACTCCTAATTTTGAATTTACAATAGAACAAACAGAAGAACAAGAAGTAAGTGGTAATTTATTTGTAATAATGATGCTATCAATTGTACTATTCTATGCAATATATTTTTGTGCATACCAAGTATCAAGTTCAATTACAACAGAAAAAACTTCAAAAATAATGGAAACATTAGTAACATCCACTTCACCAAGAACAATAGTATTAGGAAAAACTATTGGAATTGGAATTGTTGGATTAATACAAATTTGTGTTATAGTTGCAACAGCTTTAATATCTGCAAAGGTATTTTTAGAACCAGAATTGTTGGAGGCAGTTTTAGATATGTCTAAATTTACACCATATCTTGCAATTATTACAATTGTATATTTCATTTTAGGATATTTTGCATATGCTTTATTATATGCTCTAACTGGTTCAACAGTAAGCAAACCAGAGGATATACAATCAGCCAACACACCTGTTGCAATCCTTGCAGTAATTGGCTTTTACTTATCATATTTTACAATGATGAATCCAACAAGTGAATTAAATCAATTTGCAGCAATATTCCCAATTTCATCACCATTTTGTATGCCATTTAGAATTATGATGGGAATTGCATCAACTTCAGAAATTGTTTTATCAATTATTGTGTTGATTATTACTAGTTTGATTATTGCAAAAGTTGCAATTAAAATTTATTCAAATGCTATATTAAATTACGGAACAAAGATGACTTTTAAAGATATAGTAAAAGTTTATAGAGATAAAAATAACTAGAGTCGAAATCAATTACTAACGTGGAATTTTGTAAGAACAAGAACCAAGATTGAAGGTTCTTTTCTTTTTTTCTCAAAAGACCTTGACAGTTTACGATAATAAAGATAAAATATAATAGGTAGGAAAAAATATATGAAAAGATAATTAATATATATTTTATTCGAACATTGAAAATTAAATAAGAAAGAGGTGTATAATTATGACAATCGTAATTGTTATCGTCTCTGTCTTAATCTCATTTGCAATTGGAGTGCCAGTTGGTATGGCATATAGAAAAAAAGTTGCAGAATCTAAAATTCAAGGTGCAGAAAATGAAGCAAAAAGATTAGTTGATTTAGCTAAAATAGAAGCAGAAAATTTGAAAAAAGAGGAAATTTTTAAAGCTAAAGAAGAAATTATGAATAGCAGAAAAGAATTAGATCAAGAGATTAAAGAAAGAAGAGGCGAAGTACAAAAACAAGAGTCAAGATTAATTCAAAAAGAAGAAAACTTAGAAAGACGTTCAGAAAATTTTGAGAAAAAAGAAAGAGAGATTGAAAGAGAACTACAAGAAGTTGAAAAACAAAAAGAAGAAATTAAAAAACTTCATGAACAAGAAGTAGTTGAACTTCAAAAAATAGCATCTCTAACAAGAGAAGAAGCTAAAAAGAGATTGTTATCTGAAATGGACAAAGAACTAACTGCTGAAAAGGCTGCTTTAATTAGAGAGAAAGAGCAAAAAGCAAAAGAGACAGCAATTAAGCAAGCTAAAGAAATTTTGTGTTATTCAATCCAAAAATGTGCAGCAGACCATTCTCAAGAAACAACAGTATCAATAGTTTCATTACCAAATGATGATATGAAGGGAAGAATTATTGGTAGAGAAGGAAGAAACATAAAAGCTCTAGAAACATTAACAGGAATCGATTTAATAATTGATGATACACCTGAAGCAGTAGTATTATCTGGATTTGACCCACTAAGAAGAGAAGTCGCTAAAATTGCTTTGGAGAAATTAATTGATGATGGAAGAATTCATCCAGCAAAAATTGAAGAAATGGTAGAAAAAGCCAAAGAAGAAGTAGAAAATACTATAAAAGAAGAAGGAGAAAGAGCAGTTTTAGAAACTGGTGTAATTGGACTTCATCCAGACATTGTTAAATTATTAGGAAAACTAAAATATAGGACAAGTTATGGACAAAATGTTTTAAATCATTCTATTGAAGTTTCTAATTTAGCAAGAATTATGGCAGATGAGTTAGGTTTAGACCCTAAACTTGCAAGACGTGCTGGATTATTACATGATATTGGAAAAGCTTTAGACCATGACATGGAAGGAACTCATGTTGAAATTGGGGTAGAAGTTTTGAAGAAATATAAAGAAAATCCACTTGTAATAAATGCTGTTGAGGCACATCATGGAGATGTAGAACCTCAAACTTTAGAGGCAGTTTTAGTACAAGCAGCAGATGCAATATCAGCTTCAAGACCAGGTGCAAGAAGAGAAACTTTAGAAGCATATATCAAGAGATTACAAAATCTTGAAGAGATTGCAGATTCTTTTGATGGTGTTGAAAAATCTTTTGCAGTTCAAGCTGGTAGAGAAATAAGAATTCTTGTTAAACCTGATAAGATATCTGATGATAAAATGACAATACTTGCAAGAGATATTGCAAAGAGAATTGAGGATGAAATGGATTATCCAGGTCAAATAAAAGTTAATGTAATTCGTGAAACTAGAGTTGCAGATTATGCTAAATAAAATATTGAACGTTATAAAAATAGAAAGTTGTAGTGTAAAAGCTACAGCTTTTTTGTTTTGCATTTGAGTTGCTTGATTTATGTTAAATGCGTTGAAAAAGTGCAAAAAAGGTGGTAAAATATATATAGTTCATAGATATGACAGGTATAATAATTGATAGGGAGGCAACTTATGTATTTTGACAGACAAAAGGTAATTGTTGATACAAATAATGTTGGAAAAACATATATCATTGATATTGAATCTGGTTTTAAAGCCGAATTCAATATGGTTCATGACGTAATACATTGCTGGCCAGATGCTATAGAAGAGTCAGATATTGAGAAAGCAAAAGAGGATAGAATAGATATTTCAAGGATATCTTATAATTATAAAAACTTTACTTGCAAAGAAGTAAAGGATATATGTGAAAAAATTGAATCTTTTTTGAAATATATACAATATCCTTCTAAAAAAGTGAAAAAAGTACTTTTTCATTTTGTTTGATAATTTAAATTAACCCTATCAAGGAATTTGTTATTTATTTTTTGCTTGCATAAAAGAAAATGTTATAGTATTATAAAATAGAAAAATAAAATGATATGTTAAGAGAAGTTAAGATGCTTAAAAAATAATTACAATTTAGAAAGGAATGATAATAAAAATGAAAATTTTAGCAGTAGGTGATTTAATAGGAAATGCCGGAGTTCAAAAATTAAAAAAAGAAATAAATAAAATAAGACAAACAGAAAATATAGATTTTGTAATTGTAAATGGAGAAAATTCAGCAGAAGGAATGGGAATGACACAAAAAAACTTTGATGATATATTATCCTGCAACGTAGATTGCATAACAATGGGAAATCATACTTGGGGCAAAAAAGATATCTTCAAATTTATAGACCATCCAAAATTAATTAGACCAGCTAATTATCCAAAAGGAGTAGTCGGAAAAGGATATGGAATTTATAATTGCAAAAATAAGAAGATAGCAGTAATTAATTTAATAGGAAGAGTTGATATAAATGTCCTTTCAGAAAATCCATTTATCATAGCAAGAGACATTATAAATAAAATAGAAAAAGATGTTGATATGATATTTGTAGACTTTCACGCAGAAGCAACTGCAGAGAAAATTGCTATGGGATATTTCTTGGATGGTAAAGCAACAGCAGTTTTTGGTACACATACACATGTACAAACAGCAGATGAAAAGATATTGCCAAATAAAACAGGATATATTACTGATATTGGAATGACTGGACCTAAAAATTCTGTAATTGGGATGGAAGTTCAAGTTTCAATAAAAAGATTTGAAACAACACTGCCTGAGAGATATAAAATTGCAACAGGGGATACAATGCTAAATGGAGTCATATTTGATGTTGATGATAATACAAACAAAGTAAAAGATATAAAAAGAATAAATATTTAAAATACATTTTGAAATTTTTGGCACAAAATAAAATATTAAAACTTAATATAAAATCTAATATGAATAATTGTCGAATAGTTATAAATTATGCGATGAGTTTTGTAAAAAATTTCCAAAAAGTACTTTACAAATATTTCCAAATAATATAAAATAAAACCATAAAAGTTGCAACAAAAAATAAATTAATAGGAGGAAAAGAGAATGGAAATTTTGAAAATCTCATCAAAATCAAATCCTAATTCAGTAGCAGGAGCAATTGCTGGATTAGTGAAAGAATCAAACAAAGCAGAAATGCAAGCAATTGGAGCAGGAGCGCTGAATCAGGCGGTAAAAGCTGTTGCCATAGCAAGAGGATTTGTTGCACCATCAGGAGTTGATTTAGTATGTATACCAGCATTTGCTGAGGTAGAGGTTGAAGGAGAAGATAGAACTGGTATAAAATTGATAGTGGAGTCAAGAACTTAATTTACAATAAGTGATAAACATATATGAAAAATGTCGAAAAATGCGATGAGTTTTTATGGAAAAAAGATAAAAACCATTGCTTTTTTTGACATTTTCTGGTAATATGTAAACAGTAATGATTGCATTTCAAAAAATATATTTAAAATCTTGAAATTTTATCAAATTTAATGTATGATAGGCTAAGAATAAAGAATTATAAAAATAGAATATACAACTTATGAAAGGAATTTGATAAATATGAAATCAAATTGGATAAAATACGTTTTTATCATTTTTATCATAGGAATATTAA
>CALXJZ010000019.1 GCA_944388745.1 uncultured Clostridia bacterium | reverse complement strand
TCACAAAAAAATGATGAAACCCTTAAAAATACAGGGGTGTAACTAAATAAAATATACATTTAGTTTGACACTACCAATTAAATAAAGGGGGATTTTTTATGAAAAAGAAAGGTGTTATAGCTATAGTTATAGCAGTTATTGCTATTGTACTTGTAGTAGGAGGAATTGTTATATTTCTCGCTAATGGATTTACACAAGAATTAGCTATAAAAAATGAAATTCAACAAATGGATGAAATGACAAACGATGTAGAAAATGTCGATATCGAGGCATTTAACCAAAAGGCTGATACAATTGTTACAACAGGTGATTACGCAATAGTAGAACAAGCTGTTAAAACTTATCTTAAAGAAAGTGTAAATTATACACTAGAAATCAAAGCACTACTAGATGATGAACAAATGGCAAATATAGTAACAGCAGATAATTATCAAACTGATGGACCTGACTTTGTCCAAACTACTCAATATCTAAGTGATTCTAAAGCAAAATTAGAAGAGGCTAAAACTAAATTTCCAGAAATGTTTACTGAAGAAAAAATAATGTCATATATTGATGGAAAAATTGATGATAAATATTACATTGACTTTTATAAAGAAGTAGCTATTGGAAATGAAGCAGAATTAATGCCTCAAGAAGATTTAGATACAATTAATTCATCTTTAGATACTGTAATTAATATACTAAATATCGAAGAAGAAATGATTAATCTTTTAAAAGATAATAAAGGAACTTGGACAATAGAAGATGGTATGATAATGTTTAGTTCTGATAGTGTATTAACAACATATAATGACCTTGTAACAGAATTACAATCAGTTGCTAATATCCTTCTTTAGTGTGAATTAAAGGAGGAATTTTTTATGGAAAGAATAAGATTAAGTAATATAACAAAAAATTATGGAGATAGAAAAATATTTGAAATTCCAGATTTGATAATTCAAGATGGCCAAAAAATTGGTATAGTTGGAAAAAAGAGATTTGTAGATAATGTATGTGATAATATAATTTTATTTAAAGATAAAAAGTTGGTACAATTTGATGGGAATTATTCTGATTATTTGAAGTATGAAGAAAATAAAGATAAAAATAAAACACTTTCTAATGACAGATTAGTACTTGAATTTAGACTTACTAAGTTGGATTCAGAAATAGCTTTGGAGAATGATTCTAATAAGAAACTTTTATTGGAAAAAGAACGTGAAGAGATTTTATCAAAATTAAAAAATTCTTAAATATTACTTTTGTATAAAATTAAAGGGGATTATGTTTTATGAAAAAGAAGAAATGGTTATTTATAATTTTAATTACAATATTATCTATAGTTTGGATAATTTGTATGCATTTTACTACTTTAGAGCTGATAGAAAATATAAATCGTAATATAAAAGAAGATTATGGTTTAAAAGTTCCAGAAAATGAGAATTCAAATTTAGGTATTGGTGAGAAATTATATACTAAAACTTTTGGAAGCTATGTTGTATCTAATAACTGGATTGAAAGTGAGGAACATTCTACAAATTCTAAGTTTTTCTATGTAGCTAGTGGAGAAGAAAGGGAAGAGAGGCCTAATAATATTTCGGTTAATGCAGGAACTAATAAATATAGTAGTTCTGAACATGAAAAATTTAGAGATGCTATATTATCACAGCTTTCATATCAAATTTCTAATTCTCCAGATTGTACTCTTAATGCAAATGGCGGTTTTACTAAAGATAATAATTACGTGGTTTATGAATTTGATATTTTTGAAAAAAGTGATAATATTATGACAAAACAGTTTTATATTGTTGGAGATTATAAATATGTTTTGGTTCACGAAACTGTTTATAATTTTCCTTCAGATGAAGTGGATGCAGTTACTAAGAAGATAGTGGATAGTTTTGAGTGGAAGGACTAATATATAAAGAACGTCAAGATTTTAGGTTTTGACGTTTTTTGGGTTAGTTTATTTCTGAAGTATAATAATGTTCTTTTATACTTTCTTGTATTTTTTTCTTTAATGTGTTTTTGTTAAAATATTTTGTATGTGTACTATAATCTAAATTTTCTTTCATAGAAACTATATTGTATAATGAGACTTGTGAAAATAAGATATAATCTAATTCTTTGGCTATTTCAAGTAACACATATTATGATTATTAGTAATACCATTTTATCACCCTTAATTATTATAACATATATTATTTATATTTGTATGGTTTTATATAAATAAAACTATTAATATTTTATTTATAATTAAATGTTTATTTATTGACAAAGTCTCGATTTTACTATATACTGACTTTGCCTACTTGCTTAGAGGCAGGAGGGAGGTTCTCTCATTGAAACCATTTATAAAATTGCTAGCACTTTATGTTATTTACTTAATTGTAAAGCATTTTGATGATTAGCAAAAGAAAAGACTAGGGTATGTTTAGCGACACCTAGTCTTTTTTAGTTCCTCATTGAAACATTTATTGCAATTGCTAAATATATTTTATCACTTAATTTATTATATGTCAAATTTTTAGTTTTATTAAAAAATAAAAATGTATAAATGAAAAATAGGGGGGAATATAAATATCTCCTTATATTTATCAATATATAACATTGCACAAAATCAATCTTTTGTGCAAAAAGAGATAGGAGCATAATATAAAACAGCCATAAACCTCTACTTTTACTATCTCAAGGCTTTTAGCTGTTCTAGGCATACTAATATCCATTTATATATCTTTATTTTCTTAATATATTTATATTATATTTATTATTATCATAAATCTTTTGTGTTATTGTTATATTAATATTCTTATAGCTCATTAAAATCTAATTTAAGACATTTTTTTATTTTTCTTATATAATTTCATTATTATAATTATTTTACTTATTGTATTTTTAAATTTATATCTATAATTTTTTCTTATTATATATTTTTTATTTTTATATATTAAATTGTATGAAAATTTTTCAAAGAATCTCCAAAATGTCTATTTCTCTATATTTACCGTATTTTGCAGACAACAAACTATATGAATTAAAAATAAAAACGGCTTAAAATCGATTCTCGTGCGTCGCTTTTTTTGCACTTTTTTTTGAAAGTATTAATCTTTAGCCATTTTTAACTATTTTTACATGTTATACATATATCAATTGTAATAATTTATACAATCTGGACATATAACTTTGTTAAGTTTATAATTAAAATGTCTTAAAAACGAACGATTTTAAAGCTTAATAAACTATAATTATATTAATATAATCCAATTAACTTTTTATAAATAATTTTTTATTATTAAATTTATTTTATAATATTTAATTTTATTATCTTGTAATGTATATTAATTTCAATTCAGATTAACTTATAATCAACTTATTAAATTAAAATGATAAATTATATTATTAATATAATTTTATTTTAAAACTAATTTTAAATTAATTTAAATAGTTCAAATGTTCGTTTTTGTAATTTTTAATATTTGTTATAAAAAATCTAATAATTTAAACATTGCACAAAATTTTATAATTTAATTTATTATAATAATTTTTGTTTTTTAATTAATTTACTATTTTAATTTGATTTTATATTATTTATTCCTTTATAATATTTTTTAAAATTGTTTTATAGTTCCGTTTATTTTTAATTAATATTATCTCATTAATGTGAATTTTATTTATAATTATTTTATTGTTTTAGAAAATTAGGTACTCCCCCTCTTCCCTTCTTTTTGCTTTTACTTCGATAAAAAATAGAGAATATTATTATTTTAATATTCTCCGTATCTAATTGTAATTTATTATCCTGCATCGAAAAACCATGTAAAAAAATACATGTTATCAGATTCTGCTAATAGAGCAATTCCATCATTAGGAATATTATCAAAAACCACAAAGTATCTATCATATTTGTCAAATTCTAATTCTACATTCTTTTTATTAATCCATTTCCATATGCAATAATTACTAAATTCATCTGAAATTATATAATATATTTTTGCATAAGTCAATTAACTTTCACGTTTTTTATACATTTTTTAAAGCGAACTTTCACGTTTTTTATATGTTAGTATGCAGCTAGTTTCACGTTTTAATATATAGTTTGAAAGTCTATCTATTATATCTTTTCCCTGTTCTTTAATATTAATTTTATACATATTATCTAATATTATTTCAGATAATTCTTTTGCATATTCATTCTTATATTCTACAATTTCAATCACTTATTTTCCCTCTTTTATAATAATGTTCGTTCATCTTCCTTTTCTACAAAACCTATATTTAACTGCTTGACAATTGAGTCATATCTTTCTGAAATACTTTGTCTTGTTCCGTGTTGTAAATCCTGAATATCATAACTTACATTCAAATCTTCAGGTACATTGCTTGATTTATTATAAATTTGAAAAGAAATTGGATATGGTCGTGTTTGTAATTCAGGAAAACTACTATTTAAATAAGTAAATAATTTTTCTATGTTTGAATACATATCTGCATATTTTTCTACTACTTCAGATTTAATAACATCTCTTCCAGTTTCTATTGCTCTTTGTCTTATATTATTCAAGGAAAGCTCTAACGTTGGATTTAATATAATTATTTCAGGTTCAATGTTATTTTTTATAGCTAATTCTACCTTCTCTCCAAAAGCTGGTGCAGTAATAGACCCTTCATATACAATAGTGTCTTCTGGAATTAATTCTGTTAAAAATAGTGACTGTGCAAAAAATGATTTTCCTGCTCCATATGGGCCAGCAACATATATACATCTTTTAAAACCGCTATCACGTATCGTTCTTTGATAAAATTCACTTGTTAAACATGCTGCACTATTTGTTACTGCTAGATTATACTTACTTCTATTTTCTTGACTTTCAGCATATACTTCGAAAACCATTTTCATTAAGTCTGAATTTATATATCTACCATTGTGAGATGAAGTATGTCTTATATATTTTTCTAATAATTCATCTGTCTTAGTTGTAGTCAATTGAATAATTTCTCTTTGAACTCGCTGTAAATCTAAACTATTAAATTCTTTTAATTGTATTATATTTTTGTCTATATTTCCCATGTGTAATTACATTCCTTTTTTGATTAATAACTTGACATTTTTTTAATTTTTTCTTCTAGTTTTGGATTTTTTGCAGCTTCTATAGAGATTATCTTACCTAATTTAACTAGGTTTTTAATATATTTTTCTTCATTATCTTTTTTATTATTTTCACTCATTTTTTACTTAACCCTTTCTTATAATTAAATTCTTTTTATAATCTCATCATATTCTTTAGAAATTTCATCATATGATCCGTGATTTAAATCTTCAACATTTGTACTTACTTCTAAATCTGTTGGTATGTTAGTTTGTTTGTTATAGATAACAAAACTTATATCTTTATATTTTTCTTTTAATCTCTTTAAAGCATCATATATGTTAGCATATACATATACACAATCTTTTTTTGTAACATCTCTTCCTATACGTTTTGCTCTTTTTTTTATATTTTTCATAGAAAGTTCTAATGTTGGATTTAAAACAATTATACTTGGAATAACTCCATTTTCTATAGCTGTATCTATTTTTTCATCTATCGCTTTTGAAGTGATTGAGCCTTCATATACTACGCTTCCTTCAAGTTCATCTTTATTTTTTTCATATAATGATTGAATTAAAAAAGATTTTCCTGAGCCATATGCTCCAGCAACAAATATACAATGTTTAACATCAGGATTAGATATTGCTATTCTAAATGCCTTGTTAGCTAAACAAGCTGCACTATTTGAAACTGCTAAATTGTATTTTCTTCTATATTCTATATCATTTGCATATTTTTCAAAAACTAATTTCATTAAATCAGAACTTATATATTTTCCATCTCTTGATTGTTCTAACTCTTTGTACTTTTTTATGCATTTTTCAGTATTAGTACTTGTTTCAATTCTAGTTTCTTCTTCTTCCTTAATCATATCAGGATCCTCAAATCCTCTTTTCCAAATATTATCAATACATATATTTTCCAAAATTTTTCCTCCTTTTTTATTTTATTACAACGTCTTTAGTATATCATAGAATATAAAAAATATCTAGGCCTTTATTCAATACTTTGAGTATCTGTCTCACTTGTATCTGAACCTGATGTTTCATTACTACC
Source organism: uncultured Clostridia bacterium (assembly GCA_944388745.1). Lineage (GTDB taxonomy): Bacteria > Bacillota > Clostridia > TANB77 > CAG-508 > CAG-269. The sequence continues at coordinate 14,224 of CALXJZ010000019.1, read as the reverse complement.
ACTAGAATTACTGCTATCACTTCCAGAACCTGATGAAGATGAGTCAGATGATGAATTAGTATTATTTGATGTAGAATTATTATTACTTGTATTAGTATTTCCTGAGCTACCTGAAGAAGTATTATTTGAATTACCACTTGATGAGTTAGTGTTTGAAGTATTTGAACTTGTATTTGTTCTGTTTGAGTTTGTATTTGAGCTATTTGTTGTATTATTGTTTGTGTTTGTTGTATTCGAACTATTTGTAGTATTTGAATTTGTAGTTGTCATATTTTCTCTTTGAGATTCTTGTGGGTCAATAGCATCAATGTCATTTGTTATTCCTTGTATAATTTCTTGAATGTTATTTGTTGTATTATTTGATGTGTCGTTTGAATTGCTATTATCTACTTCACTACCTGAGTGTTCATCACATAATCCAGGTACTGTTAGCCATAAGAAATATTCAGTATATGTGTTTGTACATCCAGTTCTTGCTCTTTTTCCTGTTTCAGCACATATTGTTGCAGATGATACGGTGTTAGGTTTTTCAAATCTTGCAGTTTGCAATCCTGCATGTATTCTAGACATTACGTTTGCCCACAATAAACCTGCTGGGTTTCTATTATTAAATTCTACAGTTTCATTTTGGTCATATCCATACCAAGTTACTGCAGTGTAATAAGGTGTAAAACCACAAAGCCATCTATCATAATTTTCATCTGTTGTTCCTGTTTTTGCAGCGACATCAACGCCTGATATTTTACAATATGTAGCTGTTCCGTTACTGCCTACTACTGGTTGAGTCAATATACTTTTCAATATATATGCAACTTCTTTTGAAAATGCTCTTCTAGTTTCTTGTTTTGGTTCTAAAATATTTTCTCCAGATTTATTATCTATTCTGCTATAAAATACAGGTTCTATATATTCTCCATCATTTGCGATTGTAGCATATCCTGCTGCCATTTCTAGAGGACTTATTCCTACTTGCAAACCTCCTAATGCTAATACTAAGCTTTCATCTTCTTTGGTTAATGTAGAAATACCCATTTTTTCCATGTATTTAATTGCGTTTTTAGGTTTTAATTCTTCCATAATTTCAACAAATGGAATATTTTGAGATGATTCAACTGCTCTTCTTACGGTAATGTTTCCTAATTGTTTTCCGTAATCTACTGGATGATATCCATCAGCAAAGTCTTTTTCGGTATCGTCATATATAGAGGCTGCAGTAATTATTTTTTTATCTATTGCTGGAGCAAGCACGGCTAATGGCTTGATAGATGAACCAGTTTGCCTAACACTTTGGGTTGCTCTATTTAATGGTCTTGCTTCTGTTTTTTCTCCTAATCCACCAACACAACCCAAAACTTGCCCAGTAGTATGGTCTATTATAACCATAGCAGCTTGAGAAGAATTTCCACCTATTTTAGATGCTCTACTATATTTGCTTTTTTCAAATTCAGTTTCAGTTTGTTCTTGTATTGAGGAATCTTGTGTACTATGAATTGTTAGTCCTGCCATATTTATATAGTTAGTTGCAAAGGTTTCTGAAATATTGTATTTATCTGCTATATCTTCTGTTATTTCATTTATTAAGGCATCTGTATGATAAGAATATACTCCATCTCCGGATTCAATTTCCCCTTTTCTGAAATTTAATCCATTTTCAAGTTCAGCAGTTGCTGTTTGTTCTTCTGTTTCAGTAATATATTCTAGTTCTAACATTTTTGATAAAACAGTATTTGTTCTATCTTTGATATCTTGTGAATTATCTTCATCTGTAAATGGATTATATGAGTTAGGTGAATGGTTAATTCCAGCTAAAAATGCACATTCAGCTAGACTTAATTCTGATGCAGATTTATTAAAGTAATATCTAGCTCCTGCTTCTACGCCATAAATGCTAGGTCCAACATATATTACATTCAAATATCCTTCCAAAATTTCTTCTTTTGAAAGGCAAGTTTCTAGTTGCCATGCTTTCCACCATTCTTTTACTTTTCTTATGATACTATCTGAAGAGTCACCTGTTAGGTTTTTTACTAATTGTTGCGTAATTGTACTTCCTCCAAATGATGATGAGCCAAAGTGTATTACATATGATGCGATTGCTGAAGCAGTCCTTCTTATATCAACACCATGATGAGAATAGAATCTTTCATCTTCAATTGCTACATATGCGTTTTTTAAGTTATCTGGCATTTCTTCATAAGAAATTGGAATTTGTTTTCTTTCACTGCCTAATTCAGCAATTGTATTTCCATCTGTGTCAATTACTATTGAATTTTGATTATTCATCATTTCTTGTGCAAGTGTTTTCCATGTGTGTGCTGAAACTCCTAGCACTATTCCAACAATTAAGATTATTACAATAATTACTGTTATTATTATTTTCTTTAATTTTCTTTTCTTGTCAGATGAATTGCTTTTTCTTTTAGAGTTTTTCCCACTGTGTTTCCCACGTTTAGAATTAGTTTGCTTTATTTCTTCTTGTTCTCGTTGTCTTTTCATCTTTTTTATTGCTTTTGGTAATTCATCCCCGTCATTTGTTTTTTTGTTTTTAAACATAAACTCACAACCTTTTTTCTTTTATGTTTTATTCTAATTATCGCAAATTATATCATACTTTTTTAAATTTTACAAAAATAAAATTTTGGTATATAATACATATATTAAGAGGAGTGAAACATATGATAAAAAGAGAAGAAAATCCTGAATATATTAATTCTTTTTTAGATTATAGTGCGACTATTTTGAATAAATCACCTAATAGTATAAAAGAATATAACTATGATTTAATGATGTTTTTAAGATTTATAAAAATTCATTTTGGATTAACAAATGAAACAGATTTTACGAAAATAAAAATAAATGATATATCTTTAGATACAATCAAAAAAATAAAACTTGCGGATATACATTCTTTCTTGAGTTATATGGCGATTGAATTAAAAAGTAAATCTGCTACAAGAGCAAGGAAAGCATCTACTATAAGGGTATTTTTTAATTATTTATCACAAAAAGCAAATTTAATAAAAATAAACCCTGCTCAAAATTTGGAAACACCTAAATCAGATAAAAGACTTCCTAAATATTTAAATTTAGAAGAAAGTAAAAAACTTTTAGAGGTAACTTCAAATGAAGATAATAGGAATTATCAAAGAGATTATGCGATTATGACTTTATTTCTAAATTGTGGCCTTCGTTTGTCTGAATTAATTGGCATAAATATACAAGATATTGACTTTAGTGAGGCAAAATTAAATGTAATTGGTAAAGGTAATAAAGAAAGAACAATTTATTTGAATAAAGCATGTTTAAATGCTTTGTCTGAATATCTATCAGTTAGGCCTAAAAATGGTGTAAAAGTAGACAAATTACATTCTGAAAAAGCGTTATTTTTAAGTGAAAGAAAAGAAAGAATTAGTAGGCGTACTGTGCAATATATAGTTGACAAAGAATTAAAACGAGCTGGATTAGATAGTTCAAAGTATTCAGTTCATAAGTTAAGACATACTGCTGCTACTTTAATGTATCAATATGGTAATGTGGATATAAGAGCTTTGCAAGAACTTTTAGGCCATGAAAGTATTTCGACAACTGAAATTTATACTCATGTTGATAATTCTCAAGTTAGGAATGCTGTTGAGAGTAATCCATTGGCTAACCTTTAGTTGAAAAATAATTACAATTTTGTCTGCGTCAACTCCCATTTAAAACGCGGTTACATACACAAGTATGCGCCCTTGCCTTTTAAATGGGAGTTTCCTTGTCAAAATTTAATTCTTTTCCAACACCTTCTAGTTTTCTCCTTTTATATCTTCTTCTACTTCTTCACTATTTTTATTTCTTATATCATGTACCTTCATATAATATGGTTGAATATCTAAAAGTCTGTCCATGTATATTATATTTCCGTCTTTGTCATTAATTTTTAGATTTGGAAATGTCCTTATCATTTTTTTATCTCCCCAAAATGTGTATATAAATTTTGATAAATTTTCATTTCCATATATCTTGTCATATTGTTCTTGTACTACCTCTTTATTTTCTACATTTAAATCATTTTTTACAATCATTCTAACTAAGAAGAATTCTATTGCAAAAGCAGTAGCTATACAATCAATCATTAACAAAGTAAATACTGTTACAACAAATGTTTTAAGTGCTTTTTGTGTTTTAAATTTGCTTTTAATCCAATTTATTATTTTATCAACCTTTGGATTAAGTGATATAATTAAATACATTCCTAAGAATCCCCAGAACACTGAAAAATATACACATATTCTTCCATTTATATTAAGTGGCATATTTGAGTAGTCCCACCATTTAACTCCTAATACTACTTCACCAAATAAACTAATAGCATATTCAACAATTGAACCTACTATAAAGCCACCAATAAATAATACATTGTATTTTTTAGGAAATTTATGAAGGCATAGAATCATAACAACTGCACCTAATCCATAAATACCACAAAATGGTCCATATAAGAAACTTTGTCTGCTTTCCCATACTCCTTTTGTAATCATTCCATAGAGTGTTTCTATTATGTATCCTGCTACACTATATATTATGAAATATGCTAATATTCTCCATATACTTATTCCATTTATTGTTAGTCTTTTCTTTGCTTTTTTATTTTCTGCATTTAACTCTTCATTTTCTTTTTTTACGTTTTCTACTTCTGACATTGCTTCCTCCAAATTTTCTAATAATATATAGGGGATATTTTATCATATTATGTTGCAATTAACAATATTTATTCATCATTCTTTTCTCTTCCCTATTTTTAATTCTCTTTTTTACATTTATTATATGTATAAAGCAGAAAATTAAAATAATAAATAAAATAATTAGAAAATATCTATTTTTTAAAAAATTCATTAAATAACCCAATTTACTAAGCTTAAAAACATATTTTCCTTCAATCTGTTCAAAGGAAATTTTTTCATCATCTGCAAATCTATTATTATCACCTTTTGTGGTATATAAAGTTTGTCCATTAATATTTTCAATTTCAACAATTCTATGTGTTATAATTTCATTTCCATTGTCAAATGATATAATGTCATTCTTATTAATTTCGTTTTTATCGACTTTTTTTACAACAATTATATCATTTTTATTTATTGTATTTTCCATGCTTCTAGATACAATCTCGTAAGTTTTAAATCCCAAAAAATCTGGTGTTTCCTTTGGATTTTGTATATATTTTATTATTATAGTTATATTATATATTAATATTGGAACAATTATTAAAAGTATAACTACATTAAAAATTTTAATTAATGTTATTGTTCTTTTTTTCTTTCTTTCAATTTTATCTATTGTATACATGCCTTTCCCCTATCTTACAAATTTATATTTATAATACCATATTAAACAACTTTTCTCAATAAAAATTATAACTGTAATGAAAATGTAATAGTTTTATTGAGAATTTTCATTTACAAGAATTATTTTTATAGCTATAATAATAGCAGTAAGAGTTTTGGAGGAAAAAATGAATCAAAATATTGATAATAAAAATGAAATTTTCAAACATAGATTTAGAGAAGGAAATGATGATGAATTGGTTTTGCTAATTTCTGAAAAAGACCAAAAGGCATACCTTCCATATCACTATTCAGATTTGAAAGAAATTATAGATAAAAATCCTGATAAATATCATAATGAACAACAAGTTATTGAAAACGAATATATCGTAGATTTGAAAAATTTTGAAAATTCATCTTTTGCTAGATTTAGAGAGGCTTTTAGGCTTATGCGAGTTAAAGAAAATAAATCTATTTTTGAAGCTTTTGACTTGGCATTAGAATTGATGTTTAAATATGAACTTAATCCCATTATAATTACTGCTTGTAGAAATTTAGATGAGCTTGATTTGTATTTAGATTGCTTAAGAAAAAATGAGTTAGAAGATTTTAATTGTTTTCAAATTCATTTTGAAATAATGCCTGTATATTAATATTTCTTTTGCTTATACTAAATAGTGATTAAAAATTTATTATAAGTATGAGGAAATTATGAACCAAATTCTAGTTACAAAAAATGAAATTCATAAAAAGAAACATTTTCTGATTTTTCAATTAATTATATCAATAATAGTTATAATGGCTATTATTTATTTTATTTCGCTTCATTTTTATAATATTTCAAAACAAGAAAAAATATCTAATCAAATAATGAATAATTATAATCTATCAAAATTGTATACTAGTATTTCTGATAATTCTATTGAAAATAATGACGAGGTTAATCCAAATGGAGTATTTTGCACAATAGAAATTCCAAAAATAAATTTATCTTATCCGGTTTTTAATACATTAGATGAAGAATTGTTAAAAATTTCTCCGTGTAAATTCTATGGAAATAACTTAAATGAGAATGATAATATTTGTATTGCTGGTCACAATTATGACAATGGTAAGTTTTTTAGCAATATTTCTCTATTACAGCCAAATGATGAAATTTACATTTATTCAAATAATGAAAAACTTACTTATGTTGTCACTTCAAATTATGAAGTTGAACCAAATGACGTTTCTCCAATTTTTGATTATGATAAAAATCAAAAATTATTAACATTGGTTACTTGCAATAATTTTAATAACAATAGAATTATAATTGTTGCAGTAAGGCAATAGAAAACATTGATAGCAACAAAATGAGAGAACACTATTTTTAGAGTTCTCTTATAATTTGCTAATATATACTTATTTTAATTAAATATTTCTATAATCTTTTATTTTCTTATATGCATATACTGCTGAAATTGCAAATACTATTAATAATACTGCTACTGGAATGGAATCTGTAACACCAGTTTTTGGTAAAGTATTTGTATTGTTATAGATACTTGAATTATTAGTATTGTTTGTTCTATTTGTATTGTTAGAAGTATTGTTTCTATTAGTGTTGTTAGCACTATTTGAATTTGCTGTATTGTTAGATGTTCCATTTGTTGTGTTATTATCTACTCTTGGTGTTAAGTCAGTAAAACCATTATCTGTTTCAGCTGCCATAACATTTGTACTAAATAACATAACCATTAAACTTACTACTAAAATTGAAATTACTTTAATTAAATTTGATTTTCTCATTTTCATTCTCCTCACTTTTTCATGTTTTTTTATTAGTATTCGTATAACCGCTATTAATTATACCACTTTTTCAAATATAATTCAAGCAATCAGTACAAAAAATCACAAATACTAACTTCTTTTGTTCTTACAATTAATATTTTAAACTTAATTTTTATATAAGTCAATATATTTTTCTAATTTTTATTTTACATTTACATTACAAAATTGTTACACAAATTATACGTTAAATTTAAATAATACAATATCTCCATCTTGCATAATATATTCTTTGCCTTCTGAACGTACTAATCCCTTTTCTTTAGCTGCTAACATTGAACCTTCTTTCATTAAATCATCATATGAAACCACTTCTGCTTTGATAAATCCTCTTTGTATATCTGAATGGATTTTTCCAGCTGCTTCTGGTGCTTTTGTTCCTTTTTTTATTGTCCAAGCTCTTACTTCTGGTTCACCTGCTGTTAAGAATGACATTAGTCCTAATAAATTATAGCTTTTTTTGATTACTTTATCTAATCCAGATTCAGATAATCCTAATGCTTCTAGCATTTCTTTTTTATCCTCATCCTCTAAACTTGATAATTCTTCTTCAATTTTTACACATAATGGTATTACTTCTGCTTTTTCTTTTTTAGCATATTCTTTTACTTTTAATACTAATGGGTCATTTTCAGCCTCTTGTAATTGTTCTTCTGAAACATTTGCTATATATAATATTGGTTTTGTTGTTAATAAAAACATGTCTTTTACAAGTACTTGTTCATCTTCATTAAATTCTAAAGTTCTTGCTGATAATCCATTTTCTAGTGTTTGTTTTATTTTTTCTAATAAATCTATTTCAAATTGATATTTTTTGTCAGCTTTTAAATTCTTTTTGGCCTTATCTAATCTTTTATTAACAGTTTCAATATCTGCAAATATCAATTCTAGGTTGATTGTTTCAATATCTCTTATAGGGTCGACACTACCATCAACATGTACAACATTTGAATCTTCAAAGCATCTAACTACTTCACAAATTGCATCTGTTTCTCTTATATGTGATAAAAATTTGTTCCCTAGTCCTTCTCCATGACTTGCACCTTTAACAAGTCCTGCAATATCAACAAATTCTATTACTGCATGTGTAGTTTTTTGTGGATTGTACATTTTTGTTAAATTATCTAATCTTTCATCTGGTACTGGAACAACTCCTACATTTGGCTCAATTGTACAGAATGGATAATTTGCACATTCTGCTCCTGCTTTTGTTATACTATTAAATAATGTACTCTTCCCTACATTTGGTAATCCTACTATTCCTAGTTTCATTTATTTCTCCTTGTATAGTTTATTTAGGTTTTTATGTGGAAAACCTATAAACCTTTTTTGTGATTTCTTAACTATCTAGCCATTTCAATACTTATGCCTAATCTCTTTGCAACAGCATTTTCGTAAGTTGTTGGTAATTGAAATCTTTTATTGTTACTGCAATAGATTTTAAAGATTTCTTCTTGTCCTTTAGATTCATTTTCATTAAAAAGTTCTTTTATTGTATCAAATTCAGCTTGATTGTTTGTTAAAAATTCACATAAATCATCTATTTTTGTACCACCATTAAGTATTCTGGATAAATTTTTTCTTGTTAATTTTAAATTTTGTAACATGTATGGTACTTGCTGAATAAGATGTTCTTTAACAATAAATTTTCCGATTTCTTCTTTTGTTAAAAAGTTAAGCATAGTACTGTCTCTGGTATATCTAATTTTTTTAGATGGTAGAAAATCTATATTCCTTTCAAAATCTTCCCAACTTAAGTTTCCTTCTCTAATTTCATATAAATATTCTATTCCACCATTATCAAACAACCTTTTTTCTGAAATAACAGATGAATCTTTTTTATCAAATGCTTCTTTAATTGTTTCTATTCCTGAAGAATTTCTCTTTATCTTTACTCTTTTATTATCTTTGAAATATCTTAATGTTCCATCTTTTTCAACTAATATTTGTTCATCTAAGATTCCTTTCATTTCTTCATCTAAGAAAATAAGGCTAAATTCATCTGAAATTTCATCTAATATTTCATAAATTCTAGGGTTGTTTAACAATCTTGGTGATACCATTCTTTGATTTAAATATTCTTTTAAACTTTCTAATTTTCTTATATTATATATTTCATTCATGGCTTATCTTTTCTTTTCTTCAATTTCTTTTTCTAATTTTGCTATAAACTCATCAATACTTTCTGTTCCTATATCTCCGTCCTCTCTTGAACGAACAGCAACAGTATTTGAACTAGCTTCTTTTTCTCCAACTACAAGCATATATGGAATTTTTTGCAATTGAGCTTCACGTATTTTATATCCTGTTTTTTCATTTCTGTCATCTACTTCTACTCTAATTCCTTTTGCTACAAGTTTTTCTTTTAATTTAAAGCTATATTCATGTTGATTATCTGTAATTGGTAATATTTTAACTTGAACTGGTGCAACCCATAATGGCAACACTCCTTTTGTTTCTTCTAATAAGAATGAGATAAATCTATCAGAAGAACCTAAGATTGCTCTATGAATTACAACTGGTCTATGTGCTTTCCCATCTTCTCCAATATATTCTAGTTCAAATCTTTCTGGTAATGCAAAATCTAATTGGCAAGTTGGAATTGTAACATCATGATTTAATGCAGTTTTTATTTGTATATCAATTTTTGGACCATAAAATGCTGCTTCTCCTTCTGCTTCATAAAAGTCAATGTTTAATTCTTTTAAGATGTCTCTTAATTGACTTTCTGCTGTTTCCCACATTTCATCATTATCAATATATTTTTCTTTATTGTTTTTATCTCTAAGTGATAATCTATATTGGAATGCTGATGCAGGGAATCCAAAATCCTTCTGATAAACTTCTACAATTAAATTCAGAACTCTTCCTACTTCCTCTTTTATTTGGTCTGGTCTAACAAATAGATGGGCATCATTTTGGCACATTTGACGAACTCTTTCTAATCCACAAACACTTCCACTTGCTTCATATCTAAAGTCATGTGCTAATTCTCCTATACGAATTGGTAAGTCTCTGTATGAATGCATTTTATTTTTGTATATTAACATATGATGTGGACAGTTCATTGGTCTTAAAACCATTTCTTCATTATCCATTTTCATTGCAGGAAACATATCATCTTTATAGTGCTCCCAATGCCCACTTGTCTTGTATAGTTCTACATTTGCAAGTGATGGTGTATATACATGAGCATATCCTAATGAAATTTCTTTATCTTGAATATATCTTTCTAATATTCTTCTAATTGTTGCTCCATTTGGTAAATACATTGGTAGTCCTGAACCTACTAATTTATGTGTCATAAAGATTTCTAAATCTTTTCCAATTTTTCTATGGTCTCTTTGTTTTACTTCTTCTAGGAAGTCTAAATATTCTTGTAATTGACTAGCTTTAGGGAAAGATATTGCATAAATTCTTTGAAGCATTTTATTTTTTTCGCTACCTCTCCAATATGCTCCTGAAGAAGATAATATTTTTATAGTTTTAATTTTTCCAGTGCTTTCTAAATGTGGTCCTGCACAAAGGTCAGTAAAATCTCCTTGTTTATAGAAACTTATTTCTTCACCTTCTGGTAAATCTTCAATAAGTTCTTGTTTGTATGGTTGGTCTTTCATTAATTCTAGTGCTTCTTTTTTAGGAAGAGAAAATCTTTCTATTGCGATATTTTCTTTTATAATTTTCTTCATTTCTTCTTCTATTTTCACTTTATCTTCATCTGTAAATGGTCTTTCTACATCAAAATCATAGTAAAATCCATCATCAATTGCTGGACCAATTGCAAATTTAACATCTGGAAATAATCTTTTTACTGCTTGTGCCATAATGTGTGAAGATGTATGCCAATATGCTTTTTTTCCTTCTAAATCATCATCTGAAAAAGTATGAATTACTAAATTGCAATCTTCATTTAATTCATATCTTAAATCTTTGATTTCTCCATTAACTTCACCACATGTTGCGACACGTGCTAATCCTTCACTAATTTTTTTTGCTACATCTAATATAGATGCTCCTTTTTCAATTTCTAAATTTGAGCCATCTTTTAAAGTAACTTTAATCATAATAAAACCTCCTTTTGTCGCATTGGGGACGTTTCTGATGCGACATTTTGTCTATTTTGTGGCACATCTTTATATTTTTAATTGCCTTTAGCCACAAAAAACACCCCAATGGATATTCTTTTATCCATAGGAGTGCAATATTTACACGGTTCCATCCTATTTTTAACTTAATTAAAGATTGTAACGTATCTTATACGTCTAGCTTATTCACTAGAAACTTGAAGAGGCAGTTTTTCAAATATGTTTTCTTAAGTTAGCTTTCAGCCTTTGGCTAACTCTCTCTATAAGTAACCTTTATTTTACTTTTCTCTTACTTGTTTTATATATTATGTATATAATTTTAGTACCTTTTTTAAAAAAAGTCAATAGAAATTATTTACTTTTTTTATTTTGTGGTATATAATTTTGTCAAAATGCTTCTATAGCTCAGTTGGTAGAGTGCAGCCTTGGTAAGGCTGAGGTCACCGGTTCAATCCCGGTTGGAAGCACCAGATAAAAAGCAGTGTAACCTATATAAAGGACACTGCTTTTTATATATGAAATTTTATTAATCATTTTTAAACATATTTTTTACTGCTTTTTTTCTAATTCTTTGTATCGCATTATCAACAGACTTGACAGGAGAATCTAATCTTTTGGCTATAACATTATAGCTTTCACCTTTCATAAATCTATCTAATACTTGTTTTTCGAATTTACTAAGAGATTTTTCTATATTATTATGTATTTGCTCATAATATTCCTTTTTCATAATTGTTTCTAATGGGTCTTCAATAGTATTACTATTAAATGTATCCATTAATTCTACACTATCATCTTCATTATTGTCATATGCTGCCATATTTAAAGATAAATATGAATTTAAAGGCATATGTTTTTGTCTATTAGATGTCTTTATTGCAGTTATCAGTTGTCTTTCTATACAAAGATTTGCAAATGTTTTAAATGAATTTTGTTTTTCAGTATCAAAGTTTTTGATTGCTTTATATAGACCTATCATTCCTTCTTGCATTATATCTTCTTTTTCTGCTCCTACCATAAAGTATTTTCCAACTTTCATATTTACAAGTTCTTTGTATTTTTCTAATAAGTATGATAAAGCGTATTCGTCACCTTGTTTAATTTCTGTTACAATTTGTTCGTCTGTTAAATTAGAATATTTATTTGTTGAAAAAAATACACTTTCATTTTGCATGTTTGTCAAGTACCTCCAAAATGTGCTTTTTTAAAATTATATACGTCAAAATGCGTAATGTCAAGCGGTTTGAAAGAATTTTTGGTAATTAGGTCTGTCCCTTTTGTTTCAAAATGAAACGATTTGGCACGTCCCTAATATAACTCTTCTTTTAGCATTGTCCAAAATTCATCTGTTTCCATTCCTTTTTGCCATGATGCAACACCTGCTAAGTTATTTTCAGTAATTAATGAAACTTTTGCTCTTAATGAATCTATATCTTCTATCCAAATTTGTCTTATATTATCTCCAACAGCGTATTCTACGTAGTTTTGTTTTAACTCATCATCCCATTGTTTTTCAACACCATCTGGTATTGCGTTGTCAATATTTTTCATAGCTATTGTTGGATTGCTTACTAATTCTCCATTTGCATCTGTTGTCCAAACTCTTGTATATAAAGGAACTGCTAAAATTATTTTTTCTGGTTCTATTTCTTCTGTTGTTAAAAATTTATTTAGACTTAATTCAACCCAGTTATATCCAGCAGTTGTTCCTGGCTTTGTACTTGACACTCCATATTGGTCATATGCCATAAATACTATATAATCTGCTACATCTCCTATAACATTTCTATCAAAACACATTGACCAAGTTTCGCTACCATCTGGAGCTGTTACATCAACTGAAGTCACTAATCCGATTTCTTTTAGTCTTGGTGTTAATTCAATTATAAATCTTGAATACATATCAACATCTTCTTGTTTCATATTTTCAAAATCTATATTTACACCATCTAAATCATATTCTACACAATAATTTACAATGTCTTCTATTAGTTCTTGTCTTTTTGTATAACTATTCATAATTTCTGATGTAATTTCTAAACTTTCAGTTGCTGCTTCTGCATTTGCAACCATTGGCCATACTTTATATCCATTACTATGAGCCCATTCAATATATGCTTGTCCACTCTCCCCTACATTTTCTTTAAGTTCACCATCAGTATCTAAATAGAAAAATGCTGGAGAAACTACATTTACACCATCTATTGTAGTTCCGCTTCTATCTGGAGCTGAACCATATTGTGAAAAATAATCCCAAGTTAAGTTTACTTTTCCTTCTATTTGTTTTTCCTCTTCCATGTCTTCTCTAACAGTGAACTCATTTTCTAATTTTTTAGTTTTTACATATCCAAGTTTTCCATTTTCAGTTCTAATTCTTGAATATCCATTTTCAGAAGAAATAACTATTACTGTATCACCTTTATTAACTCTATCAACTGTTTTTGCAATAAAGTTTGTAGATGACTTAACTGCTAGATTTGAAGTTACTATTGCCTTTTTTTGTTCTCTATCTAAAGAATCCATTGTAATAACTTTTGTTTCTTCAATATTGTCTATTTCAATGTCATATACATCATCCATTTCAGAAATAGGTAGATATATTGTTCCGTCTTTATTTATTGCATGAGCATATATTTCTTTTTCTGAACCATTAATATTTATTACATTATCTTCAAACCCTATTGCAGCTATCTTCTTGTCATATGTTGTAATGATTTGGTTTGTTTCATCATCTTCATATATGTATTTATCAAAAAAGTTAGCTATGTCTGGCTCTGATAAATAAATTATATCATCTTCTATTAAAATATCATTTTTTAAGTTTGAAGTTACATTTCTGTTGTTGATAACTAAATTTGTTGTTTTGTTATTGTCTAGTATAATAAAATTATTTAGAATCATTGCTATTATAAAAATTACTAATAATGCAACTATTGTTATAAATGTCCTTATTATATTTTTCTTCTTTTTTTCTATTTGTTCAGGTGTCATCTTTCTTTTTGGCTT
>CALXJZ010000018.1 GCA_944388745.1 uncultured Clostridia bacterium | reverse complement strand
TTTCAATGTACTATTTTACATTTTTTGGATAATGTTTTCATATTCTATTTTTTCATAGACTACTTTACACTACCTTTTCTAAAATTATTCTGTCTCTCTCATCCTTATCCCTTGGTTTCCAATTTGCAAGGTGATGAATCCCATCTATGTGATAAACTGGTAATTCTAACACCTTTCCCAAATTGTCTGCTAAAGTTGTTTTTCCTGTTCCAGGTCCACCTATTATTGCAATTTTAGAAATATTTTTCACTTTTAAAACCTCCTTTTCCAAACGCAAATATGGCTGAAAAATAAAATTACAATTTTTCAACCTCATTTTTTAAATTCTTATTTTGTCAATTTCTCTTTTTCCTATATATACTTATATCACATCTTATTTGATTTTCATATACTTTCACACAAATTTATTGCAAAATTTAAAATTATGTCATATAATATTGACTAGCATTGAAATAAAATTAGAAGGGATGATTCATTTATGAGCAGACTATCAATAAAAGAACTATATAAAAACTCTAAAGAATATGACAAAAAAGAAATCACAATAGAAGGTTGGGTTAAAACCGTACGTGATTCTAAAACCTTTGGATTCATAGAATTAAATGACGGTACTTTCTTTAAAAATTTACAAATAGTTTTTAATAACAACCTAAACAATTTTGAAGAAATTTGTAAACTAACAATAAGTTCTTCAATTAAAGTAACTGGAACTTTTATACTAACACCAGAATCAAAACAACAATTTGAAATACAAGCAAATAATGTAGAAATTGAAAACTTATCAGATACAACATATCCACTTCAAAAGAAAAAACACTCTTTTGAATACTTAAGAACAATTAGTCATATACGTCCAAGAGCAAATACATTTCAAGCAGTATTCCGTGTAAGAAGTGTTCTAGCATATGCTATCCACAAATTCTTCCAAGAAAGAGGATTTGTATATGTAAATACACCTTTAATTACTGGAAGTGATGCTGAAGGTGCTGGCGAAATGT
This sequence comes from uncultured Clostridia bacterium, assembly GCA_944388745.1. Classification (GTDB taxonomy): domain Bacteria; phylum Bacillota; class Clostridia; order TANB77; family CAG-508; genus CAG-269. Next base: position 20,763 of record CALXJZ010000018.1, on the reverse strand, counting down.
TCAATGTAAATTCTTTTGATTTGAATAATATTCCTAAAGATAAAGACGGAAATGTTGATTTTTCAAAAGATTTCTTTGGAAAACCTGCACATTTAACAGTTAGTGGTCAACTAAATGCTGAAACTTTTGCAGAAGCATTTTGCAATGTATATACATTTGGTCCAACATTCCGTGCAGAAAATTCAAATACTGTAAAACATGCAGCAGAATTTTGGATGGTTGAACCTGAAATATGCTTTGCAGATTTAAAAGATGATATGGACCTAGCTGAAGATATGATTAAATACATTTTTAACTACGTACTAGAAAATTGTCCAGAAGAAATGGAATTCTTCAACAAATTTATAGATAATGGCTTATTAGATAGATTAAATCACGTAATTTCTTCTGACTTTGCAAGAGTTACATATACTGAAGCAATTGCTGAATTAGAAAAGCATAATGATGAATTTGAATATAAAGTTTCATGGGGTGTTGATTTACAAACTGAACATGAAAGATATTTATGTGAAAAAATTTATAAAAAACCTGTTTTTGTTACTGATTATCCAATGGATATAAAAGCATTTTATATGAAACAAAATCCAGATGGCAAAACCGTTGCAGCAACTGACCTTTTAGTTCCAGGAATAGGAGAAATTATTGGTGGAAGTCAAAGAGAAGAAAGTTACGATAAATTATTAAAACGTATGAAAGATTTAAATATGCCAATTGAAGAATATGACTGGTATTTAGACTTAAGAAAATATGGTAGTTGTAACCATGCCGGATTTGGTCTTGGGTTTGAAAGAGCAATTATGTATTTAACAGGTATGCAAAACATTCGTGATGTTATACCTTTCCCAAGAACTCCAAAGAATTGTGAATTTTAACAGGGATTTAAAATGACAAGTATTAATTTGTAATATTAACACTTGTCATTTTTTAATTCAATACATTAATCTAACGCAAATTTTCATCATCATCTGATTGAGTTACTCCAGATGAATTGCTATGAGATATATTTTTTTCATTTCTCTCTTCAACTACATCTTGAATACTACTGATAACCTTCAATCTTTTTTCCTCAGGTATCTTAGATAATTCATCTATTAATCCTTTTGTTTGTTCAACAGTAGCTCTTAATTTTGAATCTTTAATTATAGCTTTTAATCCCTCAATTTGTTTTTTTCTTTCTTCTACTGATAAAATCTTTAGCATTGATTCCAATTCTTTAAAGGCTTCTGTTTCATTAAATCTCTTTTCTGCTTCACTCTCTACCTCAGCTAAGATATTATCTCTCAACTCTTGTTCATTAAATTTCTTCCTACTTTTATTTTTTAAATTCGGATTTTTTTCTATTGTTTCATACTCTCTTCTTGCTAATTCTGGCATATTCATTTTTCCCATTTCAATAGCTGGTATTACATTAGCTAAGATATATACGGTACTAGTACCATTTTTAGCATAATTACAAGCTATCTTTTTAGCCACAATCTTTCTTTTCATTTCTTCAATTTTTGGTGTAACACGCCTAACCATTTTCATCTTCTTATTTAGTTCCTCTACAAGTTGCCAATCACCTATATTTTCATCACATCGTCTATACAAACTTTCTAAACTATTCAAATCTGCAATTTCTTCTTTTCTCTGTTTCTCACGTTTTTCTTCTTCTATTTCCTCTAATTTTTCATCCTTCAAATCTGGATTTTGTATTCCACCTTTTGCTAATTCAAATTTATCTTCCAATGAAAGTTGTGCTTCATTCTCTGATATTAAGTCAGATACTTTTGCATCTGGCAATTTTTTGGCTGGCCCGATAACATATTTATTATCTACTTCCTTTTCACCTGTCATCATAATGATAAAATTATATGCAATATCAAATGGTATTCCTTTTTTTTCAACTAAAAACTCAGCATACTTCTTTGCAAATTCTCCTTTTTCTTCTTTTGACTTATTTTTGGTTATTGCTTGATATTGTTCATATGCCATTTCAGCTATAGATTCTATATCTTTATCACTATCCTTTGCTTCTTGTACATTCTTTTTTATTTCTTCTGCTCCTTGTTCAGCTAATTTCTCTAAATCTGCACTTGAAAATGCAAATTTTAACCTTTTTATAATTTCATGAATTCCCATATTCTGTTTCAATCCTTTCTGCAAATTATTTTTTACAATTATGTCACCGATAAATTATATATTCACACCTCAAAAAAATCAAGCAATTCACAAAAAAGTTACAGAACTACTCGATTTTATATCTATTTTTTTATTTAATCCCTTTTTCCATAGTATGAATCTAATAATATTTGTTTTAACTCAGTCACTAACGGTAATCGTGGATTTGCTGTTGTACATTGGTCTTCAAATGCTCTATCTGCTAACATATCTACTTTTGCTAAAAATTCTTGTTCATCTATTCCAGCTTCTTTGAATGAGCTTGGAATATTTAATTCTTTGTTCATTTCTATGATTTTTTCAATTAAACTACTGATTCCTTCTTCAACTGTGTCTGCTTTTAATCCCGTCTTTTTAGCTAATCTATAATATTTTTGGTCTGCTATAAAATATTCATATTTAGGAAATGATACAAATTTACTTGGTTTTGTACTATTATATTTTATTACATATGGTAATAAAATTGCATTTATTCTTCCATGTGGTAAATGGAACTCTCCACCTATTTTATGTGCTAATGAATGGTTGATTCCTAAAAATGCATTTGTAAATGCCATTCCAGCTATTGTACTTGCATTATGCATCTTTTCTCTTGCTGGTTTATTATCTCCATGCTCATATGCTTCTTGTAAATTTTCAAATACAAGTTCTACTGCCTTTTCTGCTAAACCATCTGTATAGTCTGATGCCATATTTGATACATATGCTTCAATTGCATGTGTTAATACGTCCATTCCAGTATCTGCTGTTACTGATTTTGGCAAACTCATAACTAAGTCTGGGTCTACTATTGCTACATCTGGTGTTAGCTCATAATCTGCTAATGGATATTTTTTATTTTTCTCTTTGTCTGTAATTACTGCAAATGATGTTACTTCTGAACCTGTTCCTGATGTGGTTGGTATTGCTACCATTTTACATTTTGTTCCTAATTTAGGGAATTTATATGTTCTTTTTCTAATATCCATAAACTTTAATTTTAAACCTTCAGCATCTGCTTCAGGATGCTCATAAAATAACCACATTCCTTTTGCGGCATCTATTGGACTTCCTCCTCCTAATGCAATTATTACATCAGGATTAAAGTTTTTCATTGCTTCTACACCTTTTTTGATTGTATCAAATGATGGATCTGATTCTACTTCACTAAATATTTCTGAATGTACATATTGTTGCCTCTTTCTTAAATGATATAAGATTTTATCTACATATCCTAATTTTACCATTCCTTCATCTGTTACAATAAATGCTCTTTTTATATCTGGCATTTTTTCTAAGTATTGAATTGAACCTGCTTCAAAATATATTTTTTCTGGAACTTTAAACCATTGCATATTAACTCTCCTTTTCGCTACTCTTTTTATATTTATCAAATTTACTGATGATACATTAGCTGTTGTTGAATTTCCACCAAATGAACCACATCCAAGTGTTAATGATGGCATATTTGTGTTATATATATCACCAATTGCTCCATGAGTAGATGGAGAATTTACAATTATTCTTCCTGCTTTCATAGTTTCTGAGAATCTTAATATTGTATCTCTATTTTCAGAATGAATAACTGCTGAATGTCCTAATCCACCAAATTCAATCAATTGCTCTGACTTATCTATTCCTTCGTCTTCATTTTCAACTATATAATATGTTAAAACTGGACTTAATTTTTCTTTTGAAAATGGATATTCTCTTCCGATTCCTTCTTCATATACAACTATTACTTTTGTGTCTTCTGGTATTTCAAATCCTGCCTCTTTTGCAATTGTATATGGTGATTGTCCTGGAACATGTGATTTTAATTTATACCCATATTCTTCTGTATAATCAAACATGCTATCTTGTAATTTTTTCTTTTCTTCTGGATTTACAAAATAGCATCCTGCTTCTCTCATTAATTTTTCAAATTCTTGATATATGTCTTTATCAACTAATACTGCTTGTTCTGACGCACATATCATTCCATTATCAAATGCTTTAGACATTACTAAATCATTTACTGATGTTTTTAATTTTGCTGTTTTATCAATATAGCAAGGTACATTTCCAGGCCCTACTCCTAATGCTGGTTTTCCACAAGAATATGCTGACCTTACCATTCCTGTTCCACCTGTCGCAAGTATTAAGTTTACATCAGGATGATTCATTAACATTCTTGTAGCTGTTATTGATGGCTCTTCAATCCATAATATACAATTTTCTGGAGCTCCTGCTTTAATTGCTGCATCTCTTAAAATTTTTGCAGCAGCACTACTTGATTTTTGTGCAGATGGATGAAATCCAAATATTATTACATTTCTGGTTTTTGCTGCTATTATTGATTTAAACATTGTTGTAGAAGTTGGATTTGTAACAGGTGTAACTCCCGCAATTATTCCTACTGGTTCTGCTATTTCTACATATCCTTCTTCTTCATTTTCACTAATAATACCTACTGTTTTTTCATATTTAATACTATGATATACATATTCTGTTGCAAACATGTTCTTGGTTATTTTATCTTCATATATTCCTCTTTTTGTTTCTTCTACTGCTAATTTTGCAAGTTCCATATGATGTTCTAGCCCTGCCATTGACATTGCTTTTGTTATTTTATCTACTGTTTCTTGGTCTAATTTCATGTACTCCTGTAATGCTATTTTTGCTTTTTCTACAAGTTCATTTATCATTTTTTGAACTTTTTGTTCTTCTTGTGCGCTTACTTCTGCCATTTACTTCGCCTCCTATCTTTAGTTTAACCATTTCAATTATATATTATTACTAAAAAATGTCAAGAAAAATCGCTTTATTTTTCTCGACATTTTTTTAACTATTGTATAAATAATTTTGTGGATTAACATGCTCTCCATTTACTCTAATTTCTAAATGTAAATGAGGTCCTGTTGAATTTCCAGTTGAACCAACTGCTGCAATTACATCTCCTGCTTCAACTTGCTCACCAACTTTTACATACATTTTACTTGTATGAGCATACCAAGTTTCTACACCATTTCCGTGGTCTACTTTTACTAATTTACCATATGAACCATCATAACTTGCAGCTATAACAGTACCTGCTGCAACAACTTTAATTGGTGTTCCTGAAGTTGCTGCAATATCTAAACCTGTATGTGTTGATTTTCTAATTCTACTACTAACTCCATAACGTGATGTAATTGTTCCTTCAATTGGTGTTACTGCCAATTTTATTCCATTTATATCTGGAAGACTATTAATCCTTTCTTCTTCCTCTTTTTGTTTTTGTTCTTCTGCAATTCTCTCAGCAACTATAGTTTGAGTTTCAGTTTTAGCTACTTCTAATTCAGAGGTTTTAACTTCTTCTTCATTTTCAGTATATTTTTCTATAATTGTCAAATCCACATCTTGTTCACTATTATTTTCTTTTATTTCATTTACAATTTCTTCTGCCTCTTCAATTGTGTCAACAGATTGTATTGTTTCATTTTTATATGCTACATCATAATATTTATATGTTACAACTACTTCATCTTCAATTTCAGTTGCAATTTGACTCTCATTTGTCTCAAGTGTTCTATTAACAAGTTTTAACTCATATTCTGGTTCTTCAGATAAATTTATACTATCAACATTTTTTGTTTCTCCACTAATAATTTCATTTTTTAAATTTTCTTCAAAGGCTTGTATATTTTCTATATATCCGATTTCTTCACCAGATATGCTTACTTTATAGACTGGTCTATATTTAATTAGTACAATCGCGATTATAAAACCAAAAGCTATAATAGCAATGTTAAAATACTTTATAACTTCTTTCGTATAGTATTTTAATTTACTTTTTAAAATAAACTTCACTCTCCTTTTTGATGTTTTTTTCAACGCGACTAATGTATATTATACTATATATTCTTTACAAAATCAAATTATGTATACATATTTTTATATAATTTGTCAACTTTAGCCTTAATTAAGGTTTTTTAACTATATTTTTTCTATATTTTTCTCATATTTCCTTATTTTTTCTCGCTTTTCCTTACTTTTTCTTTACATGTACTTGCAAATTTTTTTAAAATGTTTTAACCTATAGGTTATATATGTATTTTTAGTTTCTGTAAATTTAAACTATAAAATGCTATTATATGCATATAATAAAAATAGGAAGGTGATAAAAATGGCTTTAGATTATACTGTAATCGGTCAAAGAATTAAACAAGCAAGACTTGCAAAAAACTTAACTCAAGAAGATTTAGCAGAAAAAATTGATATATCAGTAGCTTTTTTAAGCAGAGTAGAAAGAGGTAATTCTCATATAAATTTAAAAAGATTAAATCAATTATGTGGTTTATTAGATGTAACAGAAGGTTACCTTCTAAATGGTGCTTCTAGTAACTCTAAAGAATATCTTGACAGAGAATTTGCAGATTTAATTAAAAACTGCTCTCCTGCAAAACAAAAATTGATTTACAATGTTGCAAAAACAATTGCCGATACTGATTTAGATGAAGAATAATTTAATATATTAATCTTTTAAGTAATTCTGAAACTTATTTATTGGAAATATTCAATAGATATTAAATTCAGAATTATTTTTTATGCACAAATATATTTGAACAAATATTTTTTCTTACTTATAATTCTAATATCCAAATTATGTCATTTTTCTATATACAATATTTTATGTATAGAGGTTTTTTTATATAAATTTTATCTGTTTTTGTAAAATTATATCGTGTTTACGCCATTTTTGTCGTACTTTTTTTATTTTCTATATTGTATAATATTTTTATACTTTTACTATGGAGGTAAGAAATGATTCGTCAATATAGATTACAAAATAAATTAACTCAAGAAGAATTAGCTGAAGAAATTGGTATTAGTTGGCGTCAATTACAACGTTTAGAGCATAACGAAGAAAAAACTAGAATTTCTACTTTCAAAAAAATTGTTAAAGTTCTTAAAATTCCAGATGATGAAGTTTTAAGATTTATAAAAAATAAATAATGTTTACAATCCTTATTAAAAACACCTAAAATTTTCTTTTATAGAAAATCATGGTGTTTATATTTTTTGTTGCAAAAGCAACAGTTTTTTCTCTTCTTTATAATTATGATTTTATTAGATTGTTTTTTTACAAAATTCTATATTTTCGTTGCATAACTTTTATAGCTATGTTATGATAAGAAAAGTGGCTTTGCCACATGTGCATTTTGCTTCGCAAATATGCACAGCCCAAGGAAACTTAACCTTGTTAAATAGAAAAAATTTTTGATTTTTTCTATTTAATAAAAAACGGTGAATTTGTCAATACTATTAAAAGACAATAAATTTAAATCGAATAAAAAATATATAAGGAGGTATATTATGAAATTTGAACAATGGAATGGATTTACACTAGGAGATTGGCAAGACGAAATAAATGTAAGAGATTTTATACAAAAAAACTACACACCATATGAAGGAGACAGTTTTTTCTTAGCAGGAGCAACTGAAAAAACAAAAAAACTATGGGATGAAGTTTTAGAATTATATCAAAAAGAACATGATTCAGAAGGCGGAGTTTTAGATATAGATACAAAAACAGTATCAACAGTTTCTAGCCATGAAGCTGGATATATTGATAAAGACTTAGAAGATATAGTAGGACTTCAAACTGACGCACCTTTAAAAAGAGCAATCATGCCTTTTGGAGGAATCAGAATTGTAGAAAAATCATGTGAAGCATATGGAAGAAAAGTAGATGAAGAAGTTGAAGAAATCTTCCATAAATATAGAAAAACACACAATGATGGAGTATTCAGTGTTTATACACCTGATATTAGATCTGCAAGAAGTTCTCACTTATTAACAGGATTACCAGATGGATACGGACGTGGAAGAATTATTGGAGATTATAGACGTGTCGCTCTATATGGTGTTGATGTTTTAATAAATGAGAAAAAAGATGAATTAGAAGTTTTAAATGTTGATGAAATGACTGAAGAAGTTATTCGTGAAAGAGAAGAAATTAGTGAACAAATTAAAGCTCTAAATGAATTAAAAGTTATGGCTTCAAAATATGGTTTTGATATTTCTAAACCAGCAAACAATGCAAAAGAAGCTGTTCAATGGTTATACTTTGGATATTTAGGAGCAATAAAAGACCAAAATGGTGCTGCAATGAGTTTAGGAAGAACATCAACTTTCTTAGACATCTATTTTGAAAGAGATTTAAAAAATGGTGTTATAACTGAAGAAGAAGCACAAGAAATTATGGACCATTTTGTTATGAAATTAAGATTAGTACGTTTCTTAAGAACACCTGAATATAACGAACTATTTAGTGGAGACCCAGTTTGGGTAACTGAAAGTATTGGTGGTATGGGAATTGACGGTAGAACCTTAGTTACTAAAAACTCTTTTAGATTATTACACACATTAGAAACTTTAGGACCTGCACCAGAGCCAAATTTAACAGTACTATGGTCAACAAGACTTCCAGAAGGATTCAAAAAGTACACTACTAACTTATCTATTAAAACCTCATCAATTCAATATGAAAATGATGATTTAATGAGAATCACTTTAGGAGATGACTATGGAATTGCTTGTTGTGTATCACCTATGAAAATTGGTAAACAAATGCAATTCTTCGGTGCAAGAGCAAACCTAGCAAAAACTTTACTATATGCAATAAATGGTGGTAGAGATGAAATCTCTGGAAAACAAGTTACACCAATTTTTGCACCAATAACATCTGAATACTTAGATTATGATGAAGTAATGACAAAATTTGACCAAATGATGGATTACGTTGCAAGAATTTATATAAAAGCTTTAAATGCAATTCATTATATGCATGATAAATATTCATATGAAGCAATCGAAATGGCATTACATGATAGAGAATTATTAAGAACAATGGCTTGTGGTATAGCTGGATTATCTGTTGTAGCAGATTCACTATCTGCAATAAAATATGCAAAAGTTAAAGTAATTAGAAATGAAGATGGACTAGCTGTTGACTATGAAGTTGAAGGAGACTTCCCAAAATTCGGAAATGATGATGACAGAGTAGACCAAATAGCAGTTGAAATTACAAAGAAATTTATGAATAAATTAAGAAAACATCAAACATATAGAAATTCAAAACACACTTTATCAATATTAACAATAACTTCAAATGTTGTATATGGTAAAGCAACAGGAAACACTCCAGATGGAAGAAGAGCTGGAGAACCATTTGGACCAGGAGCAAACCCATTACATGGAAGAGATACAAATGGAGCTTTAGCAGTAATGAATTCAATTGCAAAATTACCATTTGACTCAGCAGAAGACGGAATATCATATACATTTTCAATAACACCTGGAACACTTGGAAAAACAGAAGAACAACGTGTTACAAACTTAATTACAATGCTTGATGGATATTTTAAACAAACAGGACATCATATAAATGTAAATGTATTTGATAGAAGCTTATTAGAAGATGCAATGGAACATCCTGAAAAATATCCACAATTAACAATAAGAGTATCAGGATATGCAGTACACTTTACAAAATTAACAAGAGAGCAACAATTAGATGTAATACACAGAACAATTCACGAGAAAATCTAGGCAGGGATTAGGGGACGGTCCTAAAATCCCTGTTTTTAGGGATTTGGGGACGGACCTTTAAAAGTAACGTCCCTAAACTAACCAAAAATGGTCAGTCCGAACCTGTCCCCAAACTAACCATAGTCATATGAAAGGAAATTTATCATGAATAATACTAACGAAGATTTACAATACTATGCTAAAGTTCACTCAATAGAATCTTTTGGAACTGTTGATGGTCCTGGAATCAGATTTGTATTATTTTTACAAGGTTGCCATCTTCAATGCAAATATTGTCATAATCGTGATACTTGGGACATTAATGGTGGACATTACCAATCTTTAGATGAAATATTAGACAAAATTTTGCGTTATAGAAACTATATCCAGCCAGATGGTGGAATTACCGTAACTGGTGGAGAACCATTACTACAAGTTCATTTTTTGATAGCTTTATTTACTAAACTAAAGGAATATCATATTCATACTTGCATTGACACCTCTGGTATGGTTGCTTTAACTGATGATGTTAAAAAACTTTTAACTTTAACTGATTTAGTTTTGTTAGATATTAAACATATAGATAATGAAAAATGTAAATCTTTAGTTGGTGTTGGAAATAAATTAGAATTAGAATTTGCAAAATATTTAAGTGATAATAATATCCCTGTTTGGATTAGACAAGTTTTAATTCCTGGCTATACTGATGATACTAATGATTTGCTGAAATTAAAAGATTTTATAAATTCTTTGTCTAATGTTCAAAAAGTTGAAATTCTTCCATATCATAGTATGGGAAAATATAAGTGGGAAAAACTTTGTCTAAAATATGAACTAGATGGTGTTCGAGATGCAAATAATGATGATGTACAAAGAGCAAAAAAAGTTCTGGGAATTACCTAGAACTTTTTTTGTTAAGTTTTGTGTTTGAGTTAGGATTCTTAACTTATATTCTTTTTTAGACTATAAGTTAATTAAATCAGTCAGAGAAAAATCTTTCTAACAACTCCTCAGAACTATATGCTGTAAAATTGTCACCTTCACAACCTTCAGTGACGTCCAAAAATTTTATAAATTTTTGGGCAAGGAATTGATATTCACCTTCAACCGTTTTTAAAGCTGCCGGCAATTGAAACCAATCTTTTAGCAAAGTAATTTCATTAATGTTGCTCATTATACAAATAAGACAAACTTGTAATGAATCCTCTGCATTAATCTCATAGTTACTGTCATTTATAAAGGGGGTTCCAGCTGTAGCTGAGTTTTGAACCATCTTTTTAAACCAGTTCATTCTTCCAAAAAGTTTTGTTTTTAGTTCAGCATAAACCGAATATACTTTTACAATCCCTCCATTTTGCTGAGCCTGAACAAGCTTCTCTACAACTCTTTCTTCATGAAAAAGCTGTATAAGCTCATTTAAAGTCTTTTTGTTCAAATCTTGTTTATAATTTTCCCGCATTCTTTCTACTCCTCCTACTTATTTATATTTATAAATTGATTTTTACTCAAACACTCCAACCAATTTATGTCCACTATTATAATACAAAACTCTCCGAATTTCAAGTCGAATTAGAAGCCTATTTTAAAGTTAAATCAAATTTTTGTCCTAAAATCAAAATTAGAAGTCCGTCCCCAAATCCCTAAAAAGAGGGATTATAGGTCCGTCCCCTAAATCCCTCTTTTTTACATTCCTAATAATTTTAATTCTACATTTTCCATCTTATATTTTCCATCAACTAATTTAAAATCAACTAAAGTATTTTCCAAAGTTTCTTCATTTTGTCTTAAATCTGTTGAAAAATATAATTTAATTTGTGGTATTTCTACTTGATTTTTTACTATTTCTTTAAAACATTCTGCCATATGTTTTTCATCTTCACAAATTAATATTAATTGTGGCATACCACTAAATCCTGAATCTCCCGGCACAAAGTTTTCATAGAAATCTTTATATAATCTCATTTTCTCAACTAATTTTTTTTGCCAATCTTGTTCTCTTCTTACTACCTCAAAAACAAATTGTATTGACTTTCTATTTTTAGTTAATTTAACAGCTCCACCTGTTGCTTTAAACAATTTACCTGCAGCTTTTGCAGTTATTGCTGGTTTTACTGTATAGCTATCAAATGCTTTTACTTTTCTTAAATATGCAATAATTGTTTGATTTCCAGCTAATCTTTTCTTAATCATTGGAACTGGTTTTGTATTATCTGATGGTTGCCATTTACATTCAATTTCTTTTGAATTTAATAGATATTTTCCCATTTTTTCTAGACAATATATACGATAAATGCCTTTTCCCTCATCAGATGTAAAATAATATCTTGTTAATATTTTTGATTTTACCAATTGATCCAATTTATTATTTAATTTGTCTTGTGATTTAGGATCAATTCCTTTAATCTCTAACATTTGATATAATTGTCTTGATGTAATAAATTCAAATTCATTTACTAATTCCAAAATCGCAAAATGAATTTCATTTATATGTCCAATGTTAATCTTATGCACAATTTGATTCATTGAAACATATCCATCTTTACCATCAAATGTTTTAATTTCTCCTTCTCTTATTGCAAAAGGTGATACTTGTGCTTTAATTTGGTTATCTTCAACCATTTTAATTCCCCCTTAAATAATTAGAATTTTCTATTTATAAATTGATAATTTTATTTTTTTCTTTTGTTTATCTATTTTCTTTATATAGACATCAACTATTTGTCCATATTCTAATCCTTCTTCATATTCTGACATCCCCACTAAATTAGGTGTTAATTCAATGAATATGCCATTTTTATTTTTTTCAGTTTCTCTAACTATTCCTTTTGCTTTTGTGCCTTGTTCAAATTTTTCTACATTTTCTTCCCAAGTTCCAAGAGTTTCTTTATATGACAAAATCACTCTACCATCATCTCTATTTATAGATTTTACCACAACTTCAACTTTTTGTCCAATTTTTAGCCTTTCAGAAGGACTTTTTATCCTTGCTATTGATAAATCTTCAATATGTACTAAACCTACTACTCCTCCACCAATCTCTATAAATGCTCCATAAGGTCTAATATTTTTAACAATTCCTTCTACTTTCTGTCCTACTTGTAAATCTTTTTTTACCCAATTTAAAGCATCTTTTTGAACTTGTTTTCTAGAAAGAATTACATTTCTTTCGTCTTGTACATCTTTTATTCTAAACTGAACAAATTTATGAACTTTTCCTGTGCATAAATTTGTTTTTGGTAATCCACTTTCCTCAAGATTTATAGCTTCAACTTCTTGTCTTGGAATTATTCCTGTAATTCCTTTTCCTAAGCTTAAGTGTAAATTATAATTTTCATCACAACTTTTAACTAAGCCTTGCAATGTTGTTTGATTTTCCTTACAGTTCTTAATATCTTCTACTGTATCTAATTTTGTAATCTCATTATTCCATCCTTCTGGTATAAATCTAAATGTATTCATTTGTTATTTTCTCCTTATTCTTTCGTTTGTTCAATTATATATTTTTTGATTTTATTTTTCAATATTTTACAATATTTTTTCTAATATTATTTTATTTTTCTATTTAAATTTGCATTTTTTACTTAACCTTAATCATTACTTTTCAATATTTTCTTAACCTCATTTTGATTCAAAAATCTCCATTTTCCTAATGGCAAGTCTTTTACATCTATTCCTGCTATTTTACTCCTATGCAAAGCTAACACTTTATGTCCTATAGCTTCACACATTTTTCTTACTTGTCTATTCTTTCCTTCATGAATAGTTATTTCTAATCTTGATTGATTTTTTTCTTCATCTATTTTTAGTATTTTTACTTTAGCAGGCTTAGTAATATATATTTCTTTATCTTCTATTTTTACGCCATTCTTTAATTGCTGAACCTCCTCATCAGTTACTTTTCCTATAATTGTAACTGTATATGTTTTATCTATCTCATGTTTTGGATGTGTCACTTGATATACAAAATCCCCATCATTTGTTAAAATTAATGCTCCTGATGTATACATATCTAATCTACCAACAGGAACAATTCTTTCTTTAACTTTAACTAAATCCAAAACAGAATTTCTACTAAATTGGTCTTTTACGGTTGTAACATATCCAATAGGTTTATTTAATAATATATAAACATATTTATTATCATTTTTTATTTGTTTATCCTTATATACTACAACATCTTTTTGCGGATTTATTTTTGTTCCCAACTCTGTTACAACTTTTCCATTAACTTTTACTCTTCCTTGAGTTATTAATTCCTCAGCTTTTCTCCTTGATGTAATTCCACAATCTGCTATAAATTTCTGTAATCTTACTTCTTCCATTCAACTTCTCCCTTTCAGGGATTAAGGGACGGTCCTTTAAATTCCTGTTTTTTTTTAGCCATTTTAAAGATTAATTTAATAATTTATGAGTTTCGAATGCAAATGGAGTTATAGTAAAAATTCTTTACTTATAAAATAGGAGAATCTCAAACTCGCTTTGAGAGGTGCCTATTTTATAAGTTTAGAATTTATCTATAATGTAATGTTAGCCAAGAAACGATATAAATTATTAAATTAATCGTCTCATATATTCTGGTAGTTCCGCTTCTAACTTCATTTTCTCACCTGTAATAGGATGTCTAAATTCAAGACTTTTGGCATGCAAAGCCTGTCCCTTTATCCCCCACTTATTTTTACCACTAGAATATGTACTATCTCCTATAATTGGATACCCAATTTGAGCTAAATGCACTCTTATTTGATGTGTTCTTCCTGTTTCTATATCTACCTCTAATACTGTATAATCTTCAAATCTTTTTAATACTTTAAAATGAGTTATAGCTTCTTTACCTTTTTTGGTAACCGCCATCTTCTTTCTATCTTTCTCACTTCTTCCAATTGGCATATTTATTGTTGCTTGATTTTCTTTCACAACTCCTCTTACAATTGCAATATATGTTTTTTTAACTTCATGATTTTTTATTTGCTCACTTAAATTAATATGTGCCTTATCATTTTTAGCTACAACTATAATTCCAGAAGTGTCTTTATCAAGTCGATGAACTATTCCTGGTCTTATCTCTCCACCTATTCCAGACAAAGAATCTTTACAAATAGCCATAACAGCATTTACAAGTGTACCATCTGGATTTCCATTTGCAGGATGTACTACCATCCCCTTAGGTTTATTTACTACTATGATATCATTGTCTTCATAAATTATTTCTAATGGTATATTTTGTGCTTTTAATGAAATTTCTTTGGGTTGTTCCTCTTCCAATGTAATTTCATCATTTTCTTGCACTTTATATGATGGTTTAACCTTTTTATTATTTACTTTAACCTTTTCTTCTGAAATTAACCTTTGTATTGCAACTCTTGATAAATCTTCATTCTTTTCAGACAAATAGCTATCAATTCTTTTATTTTCTTCTTTTTCTTCTACAATAAACTTTTTCACTTTAACTTCCTCATCTCTACATTACTCTTTCATTTTAGTTTAATTCTTTTCTTAAATAAAATTATAATTATTTTTCAGCTTTTCTCCTTAATTCTTTTGCAGTAAAATAAGTAAACTTTCCAACAACTAAAATCCACCCAACTAAAACAAATATATCAGCTATATTAAACATTGGTAACCATTCTATTTTACTGACACTTATCCATTCCAACACATATCCTCTTGCAATTCTATCTATCAAATTAGATATCCCACCTGCAATTATAAAACTAAGAAATACTTTTAATATCTTATCGATAAACTGATTTTGTGACAACATAAATCTTGCAATAATAATTATTATTATTAGATTAGTAACTATATACATCATTGCAGAATTTGAATCTGCATCAGATGTTGAATAAGTATTTTGTTCAATATTTATATTTCCTACGTTTTGAATAATGATTTTTGATATTTGGTCAATTACTATTATTGCAATAATTATAATAATTATTGCAATGTCAAATTTATTAATCTTTTTTACATTTTTCAATTTAACTTTAACCCCTTCAAATTAATTAAATCTAAGATAACTAAAGCGAAGATGTGTCCCAAAATGGACAAAATGTCGCAAGAGAAACGTCCCTATTGAGACACTCTCTCATAAATTACAAAATAATCATCTTTGTATAGCTCTTTATAATGTGGATCATGTGTTTTTGTTATTATCATATTCATTTTAGAATTGTCATAAGTTATTACATGTGTTATATCATATTTTTCAAATACATCTTCATAAAACATTCCAATACTTGATGTATCTATGAAGTCCATAAATATATCATCTACTACTTTTCCGTTAAATTCTGGTGAATATAAATCCGCTCTTGAATCTATAAATACTGGTATTCCTCTAAATAACATATAACTTCCATAATTATATTCGTTATAAAATCTTGCTGTTCCTAAATCAATGTTTTCTAATATATAATCACATGCCGCAACTGGATATGCTGTTTCATCTATATATGTGTCATCAAATTTATCTTTAGCAAAATAATAACTTAAACCTAATGCCACTAATG
This sequence comes from uncultured Clostridia bacterium, assembly GCA_944388745.1. GTDB lineage: Bacteria > Bacillota > Clostridia > TANB77 > CAG-508 > CAG-269. The sequence continues at coordinate 4,561 of CALXJZ010000018.1, read as the reverse complement.
TTAATAAAGTTACTCCTATTTTATTTGTTAATACTTTTACTGCATTTTTATCTAAGTCTTTACTATATATTTTAACCATTTCCATTAGCAATTTTCCTAAAACAACACTTCCTATTATTGCAAACATTGTTATTTGTCTTCTAGAATCTAACATTAAGTACAATAATCCACCAATCATAAATAAATCACATAATCGTATCTTTGCCTTTGTAAATGTTAATACTGCTAAAAATAAGATTATTGCACACATAGCATCAATATCATCAGATAATGTCATTGGTAAATGCTCATTGATATTTTGTGTTGTATTTCCTTGCATTGTTTTATATAAATATGTGTAAGGTGTATCTCCTATTGGTGTTAATAATCCTGTAAATAGACATATAATCATTACTAAAATTAGCCATTTTACATTCTTATTTTTAACTAATTTGATTTTATATGGATTTTGTAATTCTTTTGTTCTTTTTATTTTTACTTTATCTACTTTTTCTTCTAATTCTTTTAGTTTTTGTTGTAATTTTTCTAGTTTTTCGTTATTCTTTTGACTCTTTTCTAAAACATTTATTTTATCTTTTAAGAAGAATATTTTGACTTTTTTATAAAGTATTGTATCTGCTAACACTGCAATTAGATATTCTGCAATATATGGTAAATATAATACAAAATAGAATGGGAATACTGCTGCATGTAAATTTGCAATTAATATTGGTATTATAATTAAACCTACTGCATATCGTTTTTTCTTTGTCTCTAAAAATTTCTCTATCAAAAATATAGTTAATATAAATAATATAAATGTCACCAATTGTGCTCTTGCCGCAATATATCCTCTTATTACATACATTACACCTATTGTAATAAAAAATGAGAAAAATTGATTTTTAGCAATTTTCGTATTTACTAGATATATAGACCAACCTAATATTACTGATAATATACATGTCGCTATATATATACCAGTCATTCCAAAGATACTATATACAAAATATGTTATCAAATCATAAAGCCAATGTGGGTAAGTATATGGTAAATCTTCATGCCACGAAAATGGATCCTGCATATCTATACCATATTTTGCAATATGCTCACCTATTTTTATCGTGTAAAATGTATCATTTTGCAATGTTACAGGTGTTAATGCAATACAAACTATTGCAATTAAAACAAGTGCAATTATTGTAAATTTAGTAGTTGATTTCATTTTCTTTTTATCATTCTTATTAGTCATACTTTTTCATTCCTTTCATGCTTTACATTATATCAAAAAAAGTTTCAAAAGACTAGCCCTTTGAAACTTTTAATATATATAATTAGCAATCCTTTTATTTTAAACAGCTTCTTGATTTTCTGTTTCAATCTCATTTTCATTGTCTTTTTCTTCTACAATTTCTAAGCTACCAATTGAAACTTCATAAGCAACTCTTGTTTCTACACTTCCATCTTCATGTTTTTTCTCATAAGTTCTTGATTGAACTCTTCCTACTACTTTTACTTGAGTTCCAACTTCTAAGTTTTGGCAAAATCTCGCATTTCTTCCCCAAGCAATACATGGAATATAATCTGATTTGTTGTATGCTCTATTTACTGCAAGTAAAAGGTCTGAAATTTCTCTACCAAATGGTGTTTGACGATATATTGGTTTCTTACAAATATAACCTACTAATACAACTTCATTAGTAATTATGTCTTTTCTAACTATATCGTTTTCTTCTTCTCCTTCATTTTCTTCAACTTCTAAAATGTCTTTCGCAAATACTGTTAATATTAGTCTATTCTTTTCATTTTCATAACTATTGTATGATCTAAATTGACCTTTTATTAATAGTTTGTTTCCTTCTTGTAAAGTATCTTCTTTAATTAGTCTTTCTGATACTGTAATTGGTATAATGTCTGAATTTCCACTTAATCTTGGTATTGATAAGTTAAAAATATAAAATCTCTCTCCATATATTTCATGGCTAAATTTCTTTTCTCCTGTAACTTTTCCAACTAAAGTTAAATAGTTGTTTTCTAAATAATTTGTATCCAATGTTTTTTCCTCCCTATTTTATAATTTTATCAATTGTATTTCCCCTTGAACGATTAATTACAGTTTTTATTATACACCATTTTTTTGGATTTGTCTACATAAAAAGTTAAAAATATTCAAAAAAGTTAGATTTTTCCTATATTTTTTCTATTATGGAATAATTATATAACCTTAAAATGGTATATAAAATCAAAATTTCATCAATTTTTAAGATATTATCTTCTCCCTTTTTTATCCTTCTTTCTTCAATTTCTATCTTATTTCCATATTTATTATCTATACTTTTTTGCCAATAAATTAGAATATCATCTTCACTATTGCTTGAAACTGTAACAATTGCATTTTGATTCATTCCACATGTGATTAAATTTTGTACTTCAAATTCTTCATAATTTTCATTTAAATCAGTATTTATTATCACATATTTTGCTTCTTTACACATTTTTTTCAATTGCTCTTTTAATTCTTCACATTTTTCTAAATCATTTTGAATAATTATTGTATCAAATTTTATATTTTTCATATTTTCTAGACTTTTTGTATTTATATGAAGCACATTAATTTGATTGTCTTTTTTGGCAATTTCCGTCTTTATTGTTTCGAAACATTTTTTATTTGCAACAATACCGATTAATACCATTATTCACCCCTTATATTTTAATCAAACTAATTTATCACATATGTTTTCTACTACTTATATTATTAACAAATTTGGTAATTTTATACATACATTTTTTAAATTTATTTTCCAACCAGAATCTGTGTTCCATTACTGTTAATCGTATAACTATCCAAATATATTAAATCTGATACCTTTACAACCTCAAAACCTTTTTGCTTAATATTTTTTAGCAACATATCTAAACTATCAGCTGTATGTTTTGTTCCATTATGGCTAAGTATTATATCTCCTGCTTTTATCTTTCCATCTAATCTACTCCACATTTCTTCACCAGTTAGTCCAGTATAATCTAAAGTATCCAAATTCCATTGGATTGTATAATATCCTTTGTCATTTGCTGCTTGTATCACGGTATTGTTATATTCCCCATATGGTGCTCTATATATTTTGGTTTTTGTTCCAGTAATTTTTTCAATCTTATCATTACTTTTTTCCATTTCTTCTATATTTTGCTCATAACTCAAATTGTTTACATGTGGATGTGTGTCACTATGACTTGCTATTTCATGACCTTCATCATATATCTTTTTTACTGCTTCAGGGAATTTTTCTATCCAATCTCCTACCATAAAAAATGTTATTTTTGTATCATTATTTCTTAAAACTTCTAATATCTGGTCTATATCATCTGCATTCCATGCGCAGTTCATTGTAAATGCAACTTTTTTCTCTTCTGTTTGGACATTGTATATTGGTAGTAATTTACTATTTTCAGATGATGTTGTTACTGCTTCATCTTTGTTTCCTATTGTTCCGGCTACACAAAATAGTATTACTACCGTTATTATCGATACTAAGTATGTACATATTTTTTGTTTGTTTAATACAAAGAACATTTTAAAAACCTCCAAGTTAAAGCTACTTAATTGTATGCTTTTACTTGGAGGAAAATTCCTAACATTTTATTTTTTGCCCTCATTTATCTAAAATTTTTCTATAATCTGATTAACTTTTTCTAGAACTATGTGATATATTTTTGCCTCTATTTTTAACTCTTACAATTTTCTAATATCTCCTCTAAATCTTCTTTTAATTGTACTATATCATTTGTTACTATATCCCAAATTAGATTTAATTTTATTCCCTCATAATCATGAACGATTTTGTTTCTTAAATTTTTTATAATAATCCATTCTATATTAGGATATTTTTCCATTGTCTCTTTACTTATGTTCTTGACTAATTCACCTATTTGGCTAATCGCAAAAATAGTGGCATCTACTTTTTCCTCATTACTTGAAAATGTTTGAAAATCGCACCCATCAGTATATCTCAATGCTTTATTTATATATTCTATCATCTTTTTTAATGACATATATTCTTTATTTTTCATATACAACAACTCCTGTTTCTTTTATTTCCTTGTCAATTGATGAATCTTCTATTATTTCATATTTTTCAAATCCATCAATATTTTTTTTCAATTTTTCTTCTATTTGGCATATTAATTTTAATAGTGCAAATCCCTTTAATTCTGCATTTGTATCTATTATTAAATCTACATCACTTTCTTTTGTTGCTTCATGTTTTGCATAAGAACCAAATAGTATTACTTGATATACAGGTTTATCTTTTAAAAATTCTTTTAATATTTTTTTTATTTCATCAATTGTATATATTTTTTCACTCATAATATCACTCCTTACACTATGCTATTAATATAGCATAATTTATAATATTTATCAATTCCTATTCATTATCTTTTAATATTATAAACATATCCTACTTCTTTATATTTTTTTCCTTCTTTTTCAAAATACTTTTCATGAAATAACAAATTTCCACCCATTTTTTCATAGAACTTTCTTGCATTTTGATTTTTCTCTAAACACCATATTACCATTTTA
>CALXJZ010000017.1 GCA_944388745.1 uncultured Clostridia bacterium | reverse complement strand
AAACTTTTTCATTTCTTTTGGTATTACAATTTTATTAGTTTCAACTCTTTTTACCTTTAATAATTCATCTAGCCTTTGCATCATTTCATATTCTTCATGAAAAAACAAGCTAAATAAAGCATCTCTTATTTTGTCGAATTTTGTTTCCTTTTTTATTACTAAACTGGTTTCCACTATTTTTTTCATAATACCACCCTATTTATGAGTATTATATAATTTATGTTTCAATTTTTCAACTAGGCTACCAATGAAATTTCCTAACAACTGCTTCTTTCACATCTCTTGCACAAAGTATTAAGCATAAAATAAAATTAAGAACAGAAATACTACTTGCAATAATACTCAAAACTGGATTATTTACCATCTTTTCTTCAATGAAAACTACTGGCAACATACTAAATAAAACAATAACTAATTGATATATTGCGTATTTAATGTACTTTTTATAACTTACAATAGTTAATATAAGCATTGTCATGTTAGAAATCATAATAATTATTGGGATTGCAATTTCAACTGACCATCCCTTAAATCCCAGTTTGTAATCTATAAAAACGGTTAGCAAAGATATTGCAAGCGTTTGTATTAGCACATGTCCAGCTATATTTATGTTTTTTCTAATTGAATAGATTACTGTAATCCATATATATATAATTCCACTATTTGCTAAAGCTGCCCAAGGTACATTAGGAGTTGTTAATTTGTTAATTAATATCAATATTATTGCTAAAATAACAGATGATAACAATAATATTTTTATTAATTTTCCACTTTTATTTGCACTAATTTTCTTTGGATATATCATCTAAAACACCATTACTTTCTATTTCTACATTTATTCCTTTTTCTTTTAAGAAATTATAAAATCCCTTTTCTATATTATTATCATTTAAAATTGATGTAAAAGTAAATACCATTTTATTTTCAAATGTACAACTTGAACATTTTATCTTTTCTACATTTTCTGGTGCAATTAGCATCAAAAAGTATTTTATATAATTTTTATATTTTCCTATAATTCCTATTCTTCCAATGTTTGAATATGTAATTGTAGTATATTTTCTAATTTCTAGGTAACTTAATCTAACTATCGGCTTTTTTAAAAATAGCGGTATAGCTTTTATAAAAAAGTTTGTCCCTAGTTTTACATTTGCAGACATTGTTTTTATAATTTCTTCTTCTGCTAATTTTTCTTTAAATTCTTTTTTCACAAATTCTAATATTCTATCAAAAGTGTCTAAATTACCTTTTTGCATTTCTGCTTCAACTGTAATGTATGAGAAAAAATTTGACATTGTCTTTGAAGGGAAATATTTCTTTAAATTCACTGGTATACATACTTTTATTGGCTTTTGTGATTTACTTTTATATCTTAAATAATTTTCTTTATATATTGAATATATCAAAACTGCTGTTAAATATTGTGTGATTGTTGCTTCTTTTTCCTTGCTTAAAGCTTTTAATTTATCCATATCAATTATTTCATGTATCACACTTTTTGCTTGTAATGGAATATATTTTCCTTTTAATGTGTATGCTTTTTTTGTTGAACTATTCCCTTTTGCTTTTTTATCATAGTTTTTCATATAGCTGTCTTCAGTATTGTATTCAGAAGCTTCTATTTTTCTTGCTTTTCTTTCTTCTTTTAATATTTCTGGATGCATAAGTTCCAAATATGTATATACAATTTCTCTAAAAAACACATTCCCACTATTTCCATCTGTTAGAGAATGAAATATATCTATATTTATCTTATTATTGAAATATGTTACTTTGAATAGGTATCCATTATTTTTATTTTGGTCTATGTAATTGCAAGGATAATCCTTTTCTATTTCGACTATTGGTTCTTTTGTGTTTTCTTCGAAGTAGTACCAAAAGAATCCTGATTTCATTCTTACTTTAAATGCTGCATATTTCTTTAAAGTTTCTTTTACTGCTTTTTCTAACATTTTTGGTTCTACATTTTCATTTAATACTACTGATAATCTAAAAACTGTACTATATTTTCTACCTGCTGATATTGGAAATATTTTAGCTGAATTGTCTAGCCTTCTCCAGTCTAGTTTTCTTTCTTTTTCTTTCATTTTAATCCCTTCACTTTTATTATTTTTATCTATTGATTATATTTCTATTCCTTCACTTCTTCAAGCAATTCTTGATAGCCTATTTCTTCTAACTCTTTCCCACTATTATTATTAATAAACCAAATATGTCCTGCGCCCTCATATTCTTTGATTTCTAAGCTCACATTAACTTCATTTGCTTTTTCATCTAAAACATGTACGTCTGGATTTAGTATATCATATGTTCCTGTGAAAATTGTTATATTTTTTAATTTTGATAAATCTCCATCTATTGGATTTACTAAATAGCTATCTATTCCATCTTTTCCTGCATATGCAATTCCAGCTATTTTTAATGATTCTTTATTTAAGTCTTTGTCATATTTTTGTACATTATCTATTTCTGGATTTTCTAGCCTTACATCTAGCCATGGTGATATTAATATTGTTTTATATGGCATTTCTACGTTTTCTTCACTTAGTCTTTCTAATAATGCTAAGCTCATTCCTCCACCTGCTGAGTCTCCCATTAATATTAAATTGTCTGTTGAAACTTCTTCTATTATTTCTTTATATAATGGTGTAATCATTGTGAAGACATCTTTATATGTGTATTTTGGTGTTAATGGATAATCTGGAAGTATTATTGTGGCATTTGTGTCTTTAACTAGTTTTTCAAGGAATTTCCAATGATTGCTACTGGTTTCTGCTACATATGAACCTCCATGTAGATATAGTATTACTTTTTCTGATTTTTGTTCATTTTTTGGTGTTATTATAAATACTTTTCTTCCTATAAATTCTTCAGTTTCTAAATTGCAATCTATTTGTACTTCTTCTGGTGCTTTACTTTCTATATCCATTATTAAGAAAAATGATATAATTAGCATTATTATTGCGATTATTAATATTATAATACCTATTATTGTTTTTGCTATTTTCTTTTTCATTTTCTCCCTCTGTTTTTTACTTTAATTTTTTATATATTTTGTATTTTTTCCACTTCCTATAATATGTATTCTTCCTTCTCTAACCATTGAGCCTAATACTGCTTCAACTGTTGTTGGACTTACATCTGGAAGAATACTACATATTTCTGCTTTAGAAATTGCTGTCAAACTATTTAAAACTGTTGCTTCTATTCTAGCTTTTTTAGTAATTTTATTACTATTTACTACATTAAATCTTTTATCCAGCTCTTTATAGCATAAATACAATGTCGACAAGAAATTTTGAATAAATGGAATATATGTATTTTGATTTGTTTCCCAATTAATAGAAGATTCTTTTAAAGATTCATAATAATATCCTTTATTGTTATTTATTTGTTCTTCAAAAGAAACATATTTTCCTGCGTCAAAATCATTTTTATATAATAAAAGTAATGATAATAATCTTGACATTCTTCCATTTCCATCCTTAAAAGGATGTATACATAGAAAATCGAGAATAACACATGGTATTAGTAATAACTGATTAATGTTAGAGTTATTCTTAGCTTGCATATAAGTAAGTATAAGTTGTTCCATCGCTCTTGGTGTTTCTTCTGCTGAAATTGGTTTAAATCTAACTTTCCTATTACCGTTATTATCTTCTTCAATAATTAAATTATTATCTTTTTTATATTTTCCGCTATACTCATATCCACTATATGACATCATTATTTCATGTAATCTTAAAATAGTAGTCTCGTTAAATTCTATGTCTTTATAGTGTAAATGAATTTCATTTAACGCATCTCTGTATCCAGCAATCTCAAATTCGTTATGATTTAATGGTTTACTACTTTGATTTACTATTGCTCTTATACGTTCATCACTTGTAATTATACCCTCAATAGCATTTGAACTTTTTACTGATTGTACTTTTGCTATTTTTTCTAATTCTGTAAATATTTTTTCATATTCATCTTTTCTAATCTCTGCACCAGTTTTCAATGAGTAAATCGCTCCTGTTAAATTAATTAAATTTGCTGGCAGCAAACCGTTATCAAGAAAAGAATAATCAAATTTTTTCATTTTTCCCCCACTCCGTTTCTGCATATATTTTACCATTTTATATGCAGAATGTCAATCTTTTCTGCATGTATTTCCACTGTTTTATATGCAGAAAATTTAAATAAAGATAGAATAAACTTCTATCTTTTATTTTATATCTTATTTTTTTATTGATAAAATTTTATATTTCATCACACCTGCTGGTGCATTTACTTCTACAACATTATTTTTCTTTGCACCAAGTAATGCTTTTCCTAATGGTGATTCATTTGATATCTTATTTTCTGCTAAATCAACTTCTGTTGAACCAACTATTGTGTACTCAATTTTTTCATCAAATTCCATATCTAATACTTTTACTATATTTCCAATTTGTACTGTTTCTGTGTCTATATCTTTTTCATCTATTATTTTTGCATATCTTACTTTATTTTCTAATTCTGCAATTCTCATTTCATTTTCTGCTTGCGCATTTTTTGCTTCATCATATTCAGAGTTCTCTGACAAATCTCCAAATCCCAAAGCTACTTTTATTCTATCAGCAATTTCTGCTCTTTTTTCTGTTCTTAAATAGTTTAATTCTTTTTCTAAATTATCATATCCTTCTTGTGTTAATATAACTTCTTTTTCTTCCATAGTAATGCTCCTTTCAAATAAACTTTTAATATCTTACGGCAAAAATTGAAATTTGTCAAGCAAATTTCAACTTTTTTTAATTCCTATGCTATTTTATTAATTCTTTAGCTCCTTTTAGATAATCTATTCCTGAGAAAATTGTAGCTATAACCTGAATTATCATCATCATTGTAACAATAAAGTTTAGTACAAAATCTCCTCCTTGTAATGTACCTGAAAAGCAATCTCCAAAAGCATGTAAGTCTAAGAATGCCAAAATTATTGCAATCATTTGCGTTACTGTCTTTAACTTTCCCCATTTTGATGCAGCAATTACTTTGCCACCCTTTTCAACAGAGACTAATCTATATCCTGAAACTATAAATTCTCTTGCTAAAACTATTATTGGAATCCAAGCTGGTAATTTTGCCATTTCTACTAACATCATCATCGCTGCAAGTACTAATATTTTATCAGCTAGTGGATCAAGAAATTTACCAAATGTTGTTACTTGATTATTTTTTCTTGCTAAATATCCATCTAGTTTATCTGTTATAGATGCTATAATAAAAATTAAATCAATTATTATATATGTTAATGGTATTCCCAAAACTTCAGTTTTTATTCCTAAAAAAGGGATTATAACCATAATTGGTACTAATATCATTCTAAATATAGTTAATTTGTTTGGTAAATTCATAACTTTTCCCCTTCTTACTACTTTATTCTATTTTAGCATTTCGATCGCTTTTTGCAATTGTGTATCTTGAGTTCTATCTACATTTAATACATTTTCTACTGTGTCTGGTAATTCTACTGTTTCGTCTGGTTCTATTCCTACTCCATTTATCTCTGTTTTATTTGGTGTTAAATATTTCTCTGTTGTGATTTTTAATCCACTTCCATCTGATAATGATAAAACCTCTTGAATTACACCTTTTCCATAAGTTCTAGTTCCTACAATTTTTGCTTTTCCTAAATCTTTCAATGCACCTGCAAGTATTTCTGATGAACTTGCTGTATTTTCATTTGTTAAAATTATAACTGGCATATTTATTATAGGGTCATTTTTTGATTTTTCTACTTTTTCATTATTATTTTTATCTACTTCATATAGTAAAACAGAATCTTTATCTGCAATATATCCTGCAATTTCTAAAGCTTCGTCTACTATTCCTCCACCATTATTTCTTAAATCAATTATTAATGATGTTATTCCTTTATTTTGTAATTCTTCAAATTTTGCTTTAAATTGTTCTGCTGTTCCATCATCAAATGATGAAAATTCTATATATCCTATATTGTTTTCTAGGACTTCTCCTTCTACTGGATTTACTATTATATTTTCTCTTGTAATTTCAAATGTTAGAGTTTCCTCTCCTCTTAGTATTTCTAATTTTACAGTTGTTCCTTCTTCTCCTTTTATTTCATTTGAAATAGTTTGAAAGTCATCTCCTGTATATTGTTTTCCGTCTACTGCAGTTATATAATCTCCTGGTAATATTCCTGCTTTTTCAGCTGGACTATTCTTTATTGGAGACAAAACCATTATTCTGTTATTTTCTGTATCTTTTACCATATATATTCCTATTCCAACAAAATTTCCCATAGTGTCATCTAGATAGTCTTGCATATCATCTTTTGAAATATATTCAGTATATGGATCACCTAAACCTTCAATGTACCCTTTTATTGCTCCTTCTTTCAGTTTTTCTTCATCTACTTTTCCTAAATAATATTTATCTATTATATCTCTATATTTTTCTAATGCATTTGCTATTTTATCAGTATTAGATGTTGAAAACAGACTTGTTTTAGCTAATATAGAACCATTTGAAAAATATTGATACATTCCAAGAGATGTTAATAGAAATGTTACAAATGCTACTAATACTACAAGCATTATCATTTTATATGTTCTACTTTTTTCTTTCTTTTGTGTTACTACTTTGTAGCCATTATTTTTATTTTCCTCCATGCCTATCCTTCCTTTCAAAGTATTGCCTATTCAATTACAATGGACGGAATTAAACTCCGTCCTTTATTTCAAAACCTTCTCACTTCTCTATAATAATATGTAACTAAATTAGATATATTCTAGTTTATTAAGGTAAATAATTCATTGGGTTTTTCCTATTGCTATATGTTCCTGGACTTGTTCTAACCTCGAAATGTAAGTGTGGTCCTGTTGAATTTCCTGTACTTCCAACATTCATAATCTGTTGTCCTTGTGATACTGATTGTCCTTCTGATACTCTTAGAGAACCTCTTTGTCCATGTGCATATAGTGTGTATAATCCGTTGTAGTGTGCAATAATTACATATGTTCCATAACTTGAAGTTAAGTTCTCAGCAGTTACTACTATTCCATCTGCTACCGCATAAACTGGTTGTCCATTTATTCCTGCGCTTCCAAAATCTACTGCACCATGATATTGTCCACTAGAATAATTTATACCTGTTGTGATTCTTGTATATCCACTTGGTACTGGATAAATAAATCCTGATGAACTAACTGAACCTCCACCTGTTGAACTTCCTCCATTAGATGAACCATTACCTCCTGATGGTTGTTGTTGTTTTAATTGTTCTTCTATTTCTTTTTGTTTTTTCAAAATTTGAGCATCTAAGGATTTATTTGCTTCTGCTAACTCATCAATTTGTGCTTGAATTGTTTTTTCATCTTCAGTTAGCTGAGCTACTTTTTCATTTTTCTCTGATTTTGTTTGCTCTAGTTGTGTTGTTATACTTTGTTTTTCTGCTTTTGATGTGTCTAATTCTCTTTTGCTATTTTCTAATTCTGTTTTTGCTTGTTCAATTTCTTGTTTTTCTTGTTGCAAGCTATCCATTAGTTCTGTATCACTTGTTGCAAGTTCTGATATATAGAAGTAATTAGATATAAAATCTACTATATTTTCAGAAGATAATAAAACATCTAAATATGAAGTTTCTCCTTGCTCATATGCAACAACAAGTCTTGTATCTAATAATTCTTTTTGTTCATCATATTGAGCTTGTGCTTCTTCAATTTTTTTCTCTGACTCTGTTATTTGAGTATTTAGTTCTGATATTTTTGCATCTAATTCATTTATTTGATTTTCATAATCAGATATTTGATTTGTAATATCTTCTACTTCAGATATAGTTTGGTTTTTTTCTGCAGTTATTTCTTCCTTTTTCTGTTTATTTTCTTCTATTTTATCCTCATTTTCTTCTTGTTGATTTTTTAATTCATTCATAGTATCAGCTGCCATAGTTACTGGTACTTGTAATAAAAATACTCCTATTAAAATTATTCCCAATGTTTTTAAAACTATTTTCTTCATAACATCTTCTCCCGTTTTTTAATTTCTAATTTTTCTTAGTGTTACCTATTATTGTGTAGTATTTTGTGTATTTTGTGTATTTTCTCCTTCTGTAGTAGTATTATTTGTGTCATTTGATGGTACTACTCCATTTGTTATGTATGGCATAGGATCTACTGTTTTTCCATTTATTCTAACTTCAAAATGTGCATGTGCTCCTGTTGAATATCCTGTTGACCCTACTTTTAATACAACGGTTTCTCCTTTTTTTACTACGTCTCCTACATTTACCATTATTTCAGAGCCATGTGCATATAAGGTTTGAATTCCACCACCATGGTCTATAATTACCATGTTTCCATATGCTCCATTGTATCCTGCTTTTACAACAACTCCGTCATTAGCAGCTACGAAACTTGCACCCATTGGTGCACCTATGTCAACACCTGTATGTAATTTATATACACCTGTTATAGGATGTGTTCTCATTCCATATTTTGATGTTATTCTTGTATATCCTGGTGTTGGCCAAGCAAACACTCCTCCTATATATTGTGTATCTAATCCTTCTAATGCTAATTTTAATATTTCTGCATTTACTTCTGCAAATTGTCTGTTATATTCATCTATTTGTGCTTGTATGTTTTTTTCTTCATCTGATAGTTTTGCTATAAAGTTTTCTCTAACTGTTTTTGTATTTTCTAGTATTCTGGCTGTTTTAGTCTGGTTTGCTTTTATTGTTGCTAGTTGTTCTTGATTATTAGCTAATTTTTCTTTTTCTAGTTCAATTTCCTTTTTTCTAGATTGTATGTCTAGTAATAATTCATTTTCATATTTTGCGATTTCTGAAAGATAAGCATAATTTGATAAAAATTCTGCTAAGCTACTAGAACTTAGAATTACATCTAAATAGCTTGTCTCTCCTTCTTCATACATTGCAACTAATCTTTTATCTAAAAGATTTTTTTGGTTGTCATATGTTTCTTCTTCTTGCTCTAATTTCGCTGATATTTCATCAATAGATGTTTGCAACTCTGTTATTTGTGTATTTAATTCATCTAGCTCTGCTTGTGAGCTTTCTATTCTTTCATCTAGCTTTTGTACTTGTTGTAAATTATCTGATAAATCACTTTGTACATCTTCTAGCTCGCCTGTTGCTTCATTTATTTGATTTTGCAATTCTTGTTGCTTAGTTTGTAAATCTGTTGCTTGATTATTAATGTTATTAGTGTCTTGTGTGTTTGTTGTATTTTCTTCTGCATATACATAAGAAAATATGCTTAAACTACAAATCACAAAAGCTAAAACAATACATAAAATCTTACGCATGGTTTTCTCCTTTACACTTTTAAATATTTTCTCATAGAAATTACACTTCCTACTGCTCCTATACCTATTCCTAATAACATATATACAAGTATTATTGAGTTAAACATGTCTGAGAATGTTACTAAACTCATATTGATTAATTGCATGAATTCTGATTTTATTAAACTATCAGCTATAAAGTTATATGCTACTCCTACAATAACAATTGATATTATACTTGCAAATATTCCTATTATCATACCTTCAACTATAAATGGCCATCTGATAAATCCATTTGTTGCTCCAACATATTTCATAATAGAAATTTCTTTTCTTCTTGCATGAACTGTTAGTTTTATTGTATTTGCAATAATAAATACTGATATGATTATTAGTAATACTAAAATTACTCCTGTTACAATTTTTATTCCATTAGCTAAACTAATTAATGTATCTACTGTTTGGTCTCTACTTTCGATGTTTTTTATATGGTCAAAAGTTAGAATTTGGTCTTGTACTTCTTGACTTAAAGTCAAATCTGATAATGTAACAACATATGACGCTGGGAATATATTATGTTCTTCGTCATATCCTTCTAATGCTTCTGGATTGTCCTTAAATCTTTCTCTCATTATTTCTAATGCATCATCTTTTGAAACATATTCTACTGTACTAACTCCATTTATTTGTCTTATTTTATCTCCTATTTCGTCTATTTGTTCTTGTGTTGTATCATTATTTATAAATACTTGTATTCCTTGAGCTGACTCTACTTGTGCTACAAAATGATTAATATTTTCTCCTAATATTAAGAAAATTCCAAATATAATCATTGTTGCACACATTATCATAAGAGAAGCTCCAGTCGATTTTTTGTTTTTAAATACATTACTAAATCCTTCTCCAATTAAATATCCAAATATATTATATTTCACAATCATACCCACCTTTTTTATCATCTCTTATTATTTCGCCTTTACGTATATGGATAACTCTTTTTTTCATCTTGTCAACTATGTCTTTAGCATGTGTTGCTACAACTACTGTTGTTCCTCTCATATTAATATCATTTAATAGATTCATTATATCCCATGCTGTGTCTGGGTCAAGGTTTCCTGTTGGCTCATCTGCAATTAACATAGATGGATTATTTACTAATGCTCTTGCTAAAGCTACCCTTTGTTGCTCTCCTCCTGATAATTCATGAGGGTACATTTTTGCTTTTCCACTTAATCCTACTAATGAAAGTACCATTGGAACTTGTCTTCTTATGTGTCTTGGTGTTGCTCTTACTATGTACATTGCATATGCTACATTGTCATATACTGTTTTGTCTTGTAAAAGTCTAAAATCTTGGAATACAACTCCCATACTTCTTCTTAAATATGGTATACGGTTTGGTTTTAAAAATGTTGTGTCTTTTCCATTTATTATTATTCTTCCTGAAGTTGGTTCTTCTTCTTTTAGTATTAATTTTATTAGTGTTGATTTTCCACTTCCTGATGAACCTACTAAAAATGCAAATTCTCCTTTATCTATAACAAAGTTTGCTCCTTTTATTGCTTTTGTTCCTGTGTCATAAGTCTTTGTTACATTTCTAAATTCTATCATTTTGTAACTCTCCTATCTTTAAATAAATAGCTTATTTTTGCTTATGTTTAAACCTTTTGCTGTTTTATTTTTTTCTTTTTTCAGCATAATTTTCTATTCTATCTTATAATATCAATAAACTTTGTTTTTTGCAATACTTTTTTGGCAAAAAAATGATAGAAAATGTTGGTTTTTTTACATTTTCTATCGTTTATCTCCTTTTTTCTCTCTTTTTGAAATTTCACAAAAAATTCACAAAATTTTTAATTGAATGTAATTTATTGGCTCACGTAAAATTGTGTTACTTTTGGATTAGCATCACTTCCACTAACAATACCTTCTGCTATGGTATCATACTCTGTTCCAAACGCATTTTTTATTGTTACTTCTACTTTAATAAACCAAGAACCATCAGGTCTTTGTTCTTCATTTATTAATCCAATAAGCCAATGACACTTAAATCCATATTTATATATTGATTCGCCATATTTTTCAAATGCTAGTTGTGCATAACCCGAAGATAGTTGTGTTTCAGATCTTCCCGATGAAGTAATATCATAATAGTATATTGTGACTTCATCATATGAATTATATCCTTTGTTTTTATCTGCTGCACTACCAGCTATAATAATTGATGAAACAGCACCATCTTTATTTCCCCACATATCTGTTTCAGTTTTTTCTTCGGTAATAATATTTTTAAATCCTGCATCTTCAAATGCTTTTACTACATCAGCATAATTTACTTCCTTTGCAGATTCTGAATCATATGGAGCTTTAATCTTTGATGGATCACTAGATTGCAGTAAATGATAACTTACAACTACTTCAACATTTTTGTCGAAAATATCTCCTCTTTTATAAGTGTCTATTCCATTTATTGTAACGTTTTCAACTTCTCCCTCGCTATAAACTGAACTTACAATATCATATATAGGTTTTTCAACAATATTTGTAAATCCTATTTCTTTTAGTTTTTCAATAACTTCTTTATAATTTTTTGAAACAAATTCTGTTTTATCATTCTTAATTTCTGCTTCATTTTCTCCCACTGCTTCATCTTTGTCAATATATAGGTTTGTCACAGATATTTTATCATAATGACAACTTATACTATATCCAACTTCCATATTACAATCTACATCTAATGTTGTTTCTGTTTGAATAGATGAATCTTCAGCATTTTTAAAATATAATGTATGAGTTCCCTCTTCTAAAGTAACCTCAAGATCTTTGTTTTCTCCATGTGTGAGTGTTATTTTTTCTGCTCCAACTGAAAGTATGACATTATATTTACTAAAAAGAACATTTTCGGTAAAATCTATATGTATTTTTACATTATACTGGTTTACCGGTATTTGTTGATATACATTATTATTATAATTTATTTGTGATTGATTATCATTAGATATAGCAGTAAAACCTCCTACAATAATCAAAAGTGCTAATATAAATATTACAAATTTTTTATTTGTTTTTTTATTGTTTTCATTTGTTGATTTTTTACTATTTTCTATTTTTTTTGAATCTAAATTTTTTTCCATAAATATTTTCTCCCCTATAATTTATTTTCATTTATTTTCTACTACTATCACTCTTTATTTTTAGGTAATTTTAAATCTCCTCCTAATAATGTGGCAGATGCTCCTACAATAGCAACAACTACTAAACCAGCAATAGATACAATATCTCGAATAAACTTCTTATTTTCTGTATCTTTTTCATTAATCATTTGTTGAATTTCTTGCATTTTTTCAATAATTTTCATTTTTTCTTCATATGTTAAATCATCATTTTCTAACATCCTATCAAGAGATTTTAATATACTTTCAGATGCGTTATAACAAGCTTTCAAACTATCATCATTACTTTTTAAAGCTTTCTCAATTTCACTTTTATAATCCACCATAATAGATTTCATTGTGTTTGCAAATTCAGGAAATTGATTTATTGCTGCTTTTGCTACCTCTGGATCCATGTCTGGTATCATTGAAATAAATTCTACAACTTTGTCTTTTGAAAGATGCCTAAAATCTTTAATGCCAAGTTTTTTAAGTACTTTTTCTTCATTCATTGGTCGTTTTAATGGATTTTTCATAATTCTAATTCTCCCCTCTTATACTCTTAATTTTTTTAGAATTCCTTAATGATGTTGTCAGCTACTATATCATAAAAATTCATCAACTCTTCTGCTTTTCCTGACCTACCAAAAATATCTTTAATTCCTAATCTAATTAACTTTGTTGGATATTCATCTGTTAATACTTCTGAAATTGCAGAACCTAGTCCTCCAATAACATTATGGTCTTCAATTGAAACTAGTTTTTTAGTTTCCTTCGCGCATTTAATAATCATCTCTTTGTCTATCGGTTTTATTGAAAACATATCAATAACTCTAACATCTATTCCTTTTTCTTGTAATACTTTTTGAGCTTTTAGAGCTTCTTGCACCGTAACACCTGTTGCAAAAATTGTTCCATCTGTTCCACCACCATGTTGAATAGCTTTTCCTATTTCAAATTTTTGATTTTCATCATAGATTTCTTCTGTTGCAAGTCTTGCTAATCTCACATATACTGGTCCATTTATTTTACTAATTTCTTTTATTATCCATTTAGTTTGGGCATCATCTGAAGGTGATAAAACTTTCATATTTGGTATTGTTCTCATTAAAGATAAATCTTCAATCATTTGATGTGTCGCTCCATCTTCTCCTACTGTAATTCCTGCATGTGTTGCACAAATTTTTACATTTAAGTTTGGATAACAAATACTATTTCTTATTTGGTCATAACTTCTTCCTGCAGCAAACATTGCAAAAGTACTTACATATGGGATTTTTCCACAAGTTGAAAGTCCAGCTGCTGTTCCCATCATATCAGCTTCTGCGATACCTATATCAAAAAATCTATCTGGAAATTCTTTTGCAAATAATTCTGTTTTTGTAGCACCTGCTAAATCTGCATCAAGAACTACAACATCTTTATTTTCTTTTCCTAATTCTATCAAAGCTTCTCCATAACTTTGTCTTGTTGCTTTTTTCATAAATACTTTTCTCCCTTCTTTTATATTAAAACTCAAGTTCCTTGATTGCCTCTTTATATTGTTCTTCATTTGGCGCTTTTCCGTGCCACCCAACTTGGTTTTCCATGTAACTTATTCCTTTTCCTTTTATTGTTTTTGCTATTATACATGTTGGTTTTTCTTTTATGTTTCTTGCCACTTCAAATGCTTTTATTATTTCTTCAATGTCATGCCCATCTATTTTTATTATTTCAAATCCGAAACTTTTGAATTTTTCGTCTATTGGGTATGGACTCATTACTTCTTCTACTGTACCGTCTATTTGTAAATTATTGTTATCTACTATTACACATAGATTGTCCAATTTGTATTTACTTGATGTCATTGCAGCTTCCCATATTTGTCCTTCTTCTATTTCTCCGTCTCCTAAAATACAATATACTCTATAATCTTTTTGGTCCATTTTTCCTGCTATTGCCATTCCATTTGCAGCAGATAATCCTTGTCCCAGTGAACCTGTTGTCATATCTACTCCCGATACTTTATTTTTATCAGGATGTCCTTGTAAATAGCTATCTATTTTTCTAAATGTTTTCAAATCTTCCACTGAAAAATATTCCCTATTTGCAAGGCAACTATATAATGCTGGTGAGCAATGTCCTTTTGATAATACTAGTCTGTCTCTATCTTCCCAACTTGGTTCTTCTGGCTTTATATTCATTTCATTAAAATACAATACTGTTAGAATATCTGCCACTGAAAGTGAACCTCCTGGATGTCCTGACTGTGCATGATATACTGCTTCTATTATACCTTTTCTTATTTCAACTGCCTTTTTGGTTAATTCTTCAATATTCATTCTCTCCTCCTCCTACTTTGCATTATATCATATTATTTCATAATTTAGCAATTTTATATAATTTGAAATAAATTTATTATTTTGATCTATATTTTTTGATAAATCTGTTGATAGATATTTTTTATTGTCATCTGCAAAAACTGTAACAACAGGATATTCTATTTTTTCATTTAGTAAAACACTTCCGATAAAATTTGCACCAGAAGAAATACCTACGCCTAAGCCTAATTCTCTAGCTAATTTCCTTGACATATTTATTGCATCATCATCGTTTATTAAAACAATATCATCAATTTTACTTTTATCAACTAAATCTGGAACAAAATCATCTCCTATTCCTTCTATTTTGTGTTGTGATATTTTTTCACCTTGGGAAATTATTGGCATCTTTTCCGGCTCTATTGCAACAATTTTCAAACTTTTAAATTTTTCTTTAAGCTTTGCTCCTATTCCCATAAGCGTTCCTCCTGTTCCTACACCAGAAACAAACCCTCCTATTTTTTCAGGTATTTGTTCTAGTATTTCGTTTCCAGTTGTTTCATAATGTGCTTGAAAATTGTCCACATTTGCAAATTGGTTTGATAAAAATCCTTCTTTTTCTTCTGCCATCTTTTTAGCCTCTTCAACACATCTTATGAATCCTCCTTCTTCTTTGGAAATTAAAATTATATTAGCACCAAAACTTTTCATTAATTCTACTCTTTCTTTACTTGCCCAATCTGGCATAAAAATATATACAGGATGATTATAATATGCACCTAGAGCAGCTAATGAAATCCCTGTATTTCCACTTGTTGCTTCGATTATTGGCATTCCTTCTTCTAGTTCTCCACGCCTTTTTGCATTTTCTATAATGTAATATGCAACTCTATCTTTTATACTTCCTGTTAAATTAAAATATTCAATTTTAGCATATATACTTTTTTGTTTTTCTTTATATTCATAATTTATTTTTATCATTGGTGTGTTTCCAATTAATTTGTTTTTCATAAACATCTTATCTTTATCCTCCAATTAAAAAAATTAACATACATTTATATAATATATGTTAATTTCTCCAATATGTTAGTAGACTATTCTTATATTTAATTTATTTTTTAAGTCTCATCAACAACTATCGTTAATAATAAATTTCTTGCAAGACCTGTTTGTTCATCATATTCTACATCAATGTTATACTTTTCTCTTTTATGTTCTTCAATAAAATTCTGCAAAGTTGTAACAATATCTGGACTATTTGTATTTCTTTCTAACATTATTTTTAATTCTGTATTTGAAACAACTTCTAAATTACTAATGTAATTTTGTGAAGCATTAATTGCATTTAATATGCTATCTGCATCCAAATTTTCACCTTTTAACATTTCAAATTGAGAATTATATCTTGTTTTTTCAGTTTCTGTTGTTCCTGATAGTTCCATATTTTGTTGTTCTTTTACCAATCCTGCATTAATTAACACTTGTTGTAATTCTCCCATATTAATTTCAGTTTGAATTTCATTCAATTTATTATTTACACCTTCTGTTACTGTTGACATTAAAGTTTGTAATTCTTCTTCATCTAAATCATTTAATTTAATCGAATTTTCATTATTTAGAATCATTTCATCATTAAATTGTGTTACAGTTTGATAGTTTTGAGTTACATATGCTTCAACACGATTATCAGAATCTTCATATTTTACCGAAATACTTTTTTTCATAGTATTTCCGCTAATTTCTTTATTCTGTATTATAGAAGTATTTTTCTCTTCATCTCCTTCTATATAATTATCAATATTTATTTCTATACTAGAATTATTTCTATTTAAAGCAATTGTTTTAGTTGTACCATTAGTAATATTATCTTCTTTAAATTGAATAAAATTTTCTCCATTTGTTGATAAGAGATCCAAATTTATTTCATACTCAGATGTTTGAATTGCAGTTCTTACTGTATTTTTCATGTTTTCATAAACTATTATTTTTGTTTCATCCTGTCCTATATTATTTTGCTTAATTCCGAGTTATAGTATCATCAATTTGTTTTGTAAATAAATCTCTTAAACTCTGTGTTCCGTTATTAGAATTGTTGTCCTGAATTATTTGATTAATTTGACTTATCATTGTTTCTAATGAATCTAATTTTCCTAATATTAATTCATCACTTTTTAATTGTTCTAAAACACTTATATATAAATTATTTAATTGCTCTTTCGTTAATGTTACTGAATATGCATTTACTTGTACACTCTTCCCATCAATCTCTATAGTTTGATTTTCTTCTTTTGAAAAAGTTTTATCTTCAAGGTTGTCTTTTATAATTTCTATATATTTATCTGAAAGAGTTTGCTTTTCTTCATCACTTATTGTCAATCCCACTGATGATAAATCTAAATTTAGTTGATTTGGTATATTTTCTATTTCTTCATCTGTATATCCTAATTTAGTAAATAGGTCTTGTAAATTATCATTATCAACTAATAAAAATTGTTGAAACAAGTCCGAAAAACGAAGTCCATATGTATTAGAATCTTGAATATATTCTAATCCTAATATACTGTCTTCTCCATTATATAAATTCATTTTCTGATAATTATATTGATTTACTTTATCAACTTGTCCATCAGCAATTATCTTTAATTGATTTATTACATTATCTGTATTTTCTTCAGTTGTACCAAGATTTTCTGTATTATTTACATTTATTTGCGTATTTACTGTATATTTACTTTGTTCTAAAGAATTTTCATAATCACTTTTTTGACTAATTTGGTTATACACTTCATTAATATTTTCAACATTTTGGCCTAAATATTTCATGAATAATGTCTTATTTGATTTAAACATATCTGTATTTATATATACTAATAAAAAAGCTATTAATAACATTAATATTATTAAAACAATTGAAACAATTAAAATTAATCTTCTTTTCTTTCTTGGTATCATTTTTGATTTTCCTCCTTTTGCCTTAAGGCTTCATAAATAACAATTCCTGCCGAAACAGATGCATTTAACGAATTCACTTTACCTTTCATTGGAATTTTTACTAAAAAGTCACAGTTTTTCTTTACTTTTTCACTAATTCCTGAACCTTCATTTCCAATAACTATTCCTAAAGGTCCTGTTAAGTCTTGCTGGCTATAGTAAGTATTAGTGTCTATATCTGTACCACAAATCCACAGTCCTGCTTCTTTTAGTTTTTCAATACTATCAGAAATATTTGTCACTCTAGCAATTTTCATATGTTGTACTGCACCAGCTGACACTTTATTTACTGTACTATTTACACATGCAGCTCTCCTTTTAGGAATTATTATTCCATGCACTCCAGCTGTTTCTGCTGTTCTTATTATAGAACCAAGATTGTGTGGATCTTCAATTCCATCTAGTATTAAAACAAAATGATCTTCATTTTTTCTTTTTGCTTCATCTAAAATATCTTCAATTTCACAGTATTCATAAGGTGGTACAATTGCAATTACTCCTTGGTAGTTTTCATTTTGTGCCATTTGTCTCATTTGATTTTTATCTTTTTCTACTATTATTATTCCATTTTCTTTTGCTTTTGCAATTATTTTGTTTATAGAACCATGTTTTTCTCCTTTTGTTATATATATTTTGTTTATGTCTTTTCCACTTTCTAATAGTTCTAATACTGAATTTCTTCCTTCTACTTGGTCATCAAAATTATTATTTTTCATTTTTAATATCCTACCTTATTACATCAATTTTATCTACTTTTTTCTTCTTTTTGATTTTCCTTATATTTCACATTCATTAAAACTGATATTACTGGTACTGGTATTCCCTCTTCTTGTAATATACCTTTAAGTTCATCAAAAGTGCTTTCTTCTTTTTTTCTCCTCTATACATACGTTTTCTATTACAAGCCACACATACTTCTGACGCTTTTATTATTTTAGATTTTAATGTAGGAAATACTTTTTTTGAATGTCCAGATATTTCTTTCTTCTCTTCTTCAGTTAAATTTATTCCCATTTGTTCTAACATTTTTACTGAATATTCTCCGTGTTGTTCATTTAATTTTATTGCTTCAGGATGTTCTCTCCAATTACATGTCCTTTCATAGATCCAAGATATGTCTTCTGCTGCTTCACCTATGTTCATGACCATTGCCAAATCAAATACAGCATTTGGATCCATTCTATCTTCTTCTGTAAGATTTTTGTTATATTCACTCGCAACATTTTTCGCAAGTTCTGCTATTTCAATCTCCTTATTCACATCCCTTAACATTCCTTTTATTTTTTCTAAATGTTCTGCCGTAATATTCATAATTATCAATCCTTTCATTATAAAATGTTAAATTAAAGCATTTTATTCTTCATCAAGCTTCAACACCGACAAAAATGCCTCTTGTGGTATTTCAACATTTCCAATTTCACGCATCTTTTTCTTTCCACGTTTTTGTTTTTCAAGTAATTTCTTCTTTCTAGTAATATCTCCACCATAGCATTTTGCAAGTACATCCTTTCTTAAAGCCGAAATTGTCTCCCTTGCTATAATTTGTCCACCAATTGCTGCTTGGATTGGAATTTTAAATAGTTTTCTAGGTATAACAGTTTTTAGCTTTTCTACCATTTTCTTTCCTCTATCATATGCGCTATCTTTATGAACTATAAAACTCAAGGCATCAACTGGTTCATTATTAATATAAATATCTAGTTTTACTAGATTTGATTTTCTATATTCCTTAAATTCATAATCCAGTGATGCATATCCTTTTGTTTTTGATTTCAAATTATCAAAAAAGTCATATATTATCTCATTTAAAGGCATTTCATATACTAAAGTTACCCTATGCTCATCAAGATATTTCATGTCAATATATATACCTCTTCTTCTTTGGCATAGTTCCATTATATTTCCTACATATTCTCTTGGTGTTAAAATATTTGCTGTTACAAAAGGTTCTTCTATATATGAAATTTCTTGAGGTTTAGGTAAATCTTCTGGATTATATAGTTCTAATACTTCTCCATTAGTTTTATATACTTTATATATTACTGATGGTGCAGTTGTAATTAGCCCTAAATCAAATTCTCTATCTAATCTTTCCTCTATTATTTCTAAATGCAATAATCCCAAAAATCCACATCTAAATCCAAATCCTAAAGCAGCTGATGTTTCTGGTTCAAATTCTAAAGCTGCATCATTTAACTTTAGTTTTTCTAATGCTTCTTTTAAATCTTCATATTGGCTACCATCTATTGGGTATAATCCACAATATACCATTGGTGTAACTTTTTTGTATCCTTTAAGTGGCTCATCTGCTGGATTATCATTTAATGTAATTGTATCTCCAACATGTATATCTGATAAAGTTTTTATGCTTGCTGCAATATATCCAACTTCTCCTGCTTTTATCTCCTCTACTGGCATATATGAACCAGGAATAAAATATCCTACTTCTGCTACTGTAAAGGTTTTATTTGTTGCCATAAGTTTTATTTCATCACCAACTTTAACTTTCCCATCAACTACTCTTACATATGCTAAAGCTCCTTTATAATTATCATAATATGAATCAAATATTAAGCATTTTGTTTTAGCATTTACATCTCCCTTTGGTGCTGGCAAATCTGTTACTATTCTTTCTAAAACTTGGTCAACATTTAATCCTGATTTTGCGGAGATACATGGAGCATCTTCTGCTGGAATTCCTATTATTTCTTCAATTTCATGTTTTACTTCATCTACTCTTGCATTTGGTAAATCTATTTTATTTAATACTGGTAAAATCTCTAAATTATTATCTATTGCTAAATACACATTTGCAAGTGTTTGAGCTTCTACACCTTGACTTGAATCCACAACTAAAATTGCTCCATCACATGCAGCTAAACTTCTTGACACCTCATAATTAAAATCAACATGTCCTGGTGTATCTATTAAATTAAAAGTATATTCTTGTCCATCTTTTGCCTTGTAAATCATTCTAACAGCTTGAGATTTTATTGTTATTCCTCTTTCTCTTTCAATATCCATATTATCTAACACTTGACTTTCCATTTCACGTTTAGATAACACTCCTGTCATTTCTATTAATCTGTCTGCTAATGTTGACTTACCATGGTCTATATGTGCAATTATACAAAAATTCCTAATATGTCTCATTGGGGACGTTTCTGTTTGGACATTTTTGTCCATTTGGGGACACATCTATATTTTCCTCCTCACTTTTATGTCATTATGACCTCTTCTCTTCGCGACATTTATTTATATAACAATATAATTTTAACATAGAAATTTTAAAATCTCAATAGTTTTGCCAGCCATTTACTAAATTATATACTTGGCTATATCCCATTTTTTCTAATACTTTTTGGGCTCTTCTACTTCTATGACCTGTACCACAATAAACAATTATTGTTTGCTCTAAATTTGGTAACTCTTTTTTCATTCTATTTTTTATTTCATATTCTGGTATTGAAATTGCTCCTTCTATATGCCCTTCTTTAAATTCTTGCAAACTTCTTACATCTATTACAATAGTTCCCTGTTTTTTCATTTCTTCTAATTTTTCTATGTTTATATCATTTTCATATCCTCTTTTTAATCTCTTTGTAGTATATTTTAACATTTCTCTTATTTGGCTTATCATTATAATTTTTCCAACTCCAATCTATTATCTATTTCATATTATATTGTATGATTCTAGATTTTTTTGGATAATTAACAAAGATAAGTTATCCACATATTTAAAATTAGTTTTCCACATATATACAATTTATTTTAATATCTTTGTGGATAAGTTTTCAACAGTCTTTTACATTTATTTTATTTTTTCTACTTTTTCTTTTTACAATTATATTACAATATAATTTCACTTTTTAGCAGAATATTCTCTGTTTTTGGCTATTTCTAATCGTTTTTCTATATATTACTCACTTTTTCGTCATTTTTCTCTTACTTATATTACAAAAATATTTCATTGTAATTACAAAAACACTTTTTTCGTCCATTTTATGTATTCTGTTTCTTTATTTTATAATTTTATAACTTGTGGATAACTAACTGTGGATAATGTGGATAACTTTGTGAATAACTCATAATAGTCATTTTCCGTTCACGAGTTATTCACATTTAATTTTGTTTACAATAATTCTACTTTGAGTTTTTCTTTATTTTTATCTTTTATGTGAAATCAAAAAAAAAAAAAAAAAAAAAAAAAATTTTTTTTATTTTTTTTTTATAATATTTTTTTTTTTTATTTTTTTTTTTTATATTATATTTTTTTTTTTTTTTTTTTTTTTT
>CALXJZ010000016.1 GCA_944388745.1 uncultured Clostridia bacterium | reverse complement strand
AAAACAGAATTTGCATTTAATAGAGTATTTGAAAGCTTTGAAGAACTGGAAGCAGAATTGTTTGATTATGTTCATTGGTATAATAATATTTGAATACATAGTTCTCTAAATTATTTAACACCAATTGAATATAAAAAAGTGTCCTTATAAAAATTGTCTAAAAAAGGGTTGACAATCCATGTTGAAAATGAATTCACATTATCCAAAATTAAAATTGCTTCACATACATTTGATAGCCTTAATAAGGCAATTTCAGAATATTTATTTCAAAAGATTAGATTTATTCATATATTAGGTGTACGAACATATTAATAAAAAATTAATTTTTCCTCTATTTTTTCTTCATAATATTTGTGGTATACTATTGCTAGAACATGAAGATAGATTGAAAGGGGAAAATTAAAATGTACAATATTTTAGTTGTTGATGATGATAGAGAAATAGTAGGAGCAATTGAAATCTATTTAAAAAAAGAAGGATATAACATAATAAAAGCCTATAATGGAAATGAAGCATTAGAAAAAGTAAAGGAAAATGAAATACATCTAATAATTCTAGACATCATGATGCCAGAAAAAGATGGATTAGAGACATTAGAAGAATTAAGAAAAGATAAATCTATTCCAGTAATTCTCTTGTCAGCAAAATCTGAAGATTATGACAAAATAGGAGGATTAAATCAAGGAGCAGATGATTATATAACAAAACCATTTAATCCATTAGAATTAATTGCAAGAGTAAATTCGCAAATAAGACGTTATGTATCATTAGGTGCAATGGAGAAAAAGGATAATAAACATATATATAGAACAGGAGAATTAATACTTGATGATGAAACTAAAAAAGTTACAGTAGATGGAAAAGAAGTAAAATTAACAGCAACAGAGTTTAATATATTGAAATTCTTATTAAAAAACAAAGGAAAGGTGTATTCTATTCCACAAATATATGAAAATGTTTGGAAGGAAGAAAGCTATGGAGCAGAAAATATTATAGCAGTACATATAAGACACATAAGAGAAAAGATTGAGATAAATCCAAAAGAACCTAGATATTTGAAGGTTATATGGGGAATTGGATACAAAATAGAGAATATTGAAAAATAAGTAAGAAAGGGATGAAATAAAAAATGGAGAAATTAAGAGAATCATCTATTTTAAAAGTATTATGCTATATATTAATTCCAATATTAGCTGCAATATTATTTCTTAGCATAGTTCATATAACATATCTAAATGAATTTGAAATGAATGATAATATAGCAACAGAATATAAGCAAAGTCAATGGTTTGCAGATAAATATTTCTACTCTGTATTAGATAAAGTAGGAAAAGCCGAAAGAAGTGAAGAAACAGGACAATACATACAATTAGAAGATTCAAAGGGACAACAATATTATTATTCAGAAGATTATAATCATGATTCAGAAATCTGTATAAATTATATAATAATAGATAAAGAAACAGGCAAAATGTATACAAACATAAAAAGCAATGACTATCAACAAACTATGAATGAAAATAGTTCAAATCCATATTATTGGAATATTGTAAATGGGCAGATACAAACAGACATAAATTATATGAACCAAGATAATATGAAATATGATTATACATATTATCATGAAATGATTGATACACAACCAGTATTAATAGATGAAACTGCAAAAACTTTAAGAGATTATGATATATACACATCATATAATCAAACAAGAACAGAGCAATCATTCGATTTTGTAACAACACAAGATATATACCAATTTGTCACTTCAAATCAAAAATTACCGGTATTTGCACTAGCAATCAGTTTAATATTATTAACAATAATAGCAATATATCTATTATGGGCAATTGGACACAAAAAAGGAAAAGAAGGAATTACATTAGACTTTATAGACGAAATTCCATATGAATTAGTATTTTTACTATTTTGCTGCATAATACCAATGTTCTGGGCAATAGCAGTAAATAGTGTAACAGATAGTTTTAACTATATATTTGTAACAATACTAATAATTTCATATATAATTTGTTATGTAATGACAGCAGGATTAACAATCACAACAATAAAAAGAATAAAAGCAAAACAATTTTGGAGAAGCTTTTTAACATATAGAATATTAAGATGGTTTAAAAATAAGATAAAAAAATATATAGACGAATTCAAAAACAAAACAGATAACACTAAAAAAATATTCTGGCTTTATTGGGGATTTGTGTTAATAACAACAATACTTCTAAGTATGTTTGTAACAGGAATAGCAATACTAATCTTAATAGCTTTCTGGATATGGGCATATTATAGATTAAGAAAATATGTAAGACAAGAAGAAATGCTTAAAGAAACTTTAAAAAAAATCTACGACGGAGATACCAGTGTTCACATAAACGAACAAGAACTTGAAGGAACATTGAAAGAAATGGCAGTATATATTAATGATATAGCAGGTGGATTTAAAAACGCAATTGAAGAAAATTTGAAATCAGAAAGACTAAAAACTGAATTAATTACAAATGTATCACATGATATAAAAACACCATTAACATCTATAATAAACTATGTAGATTTATTGAAAAAAGAAGATATAAAAGATGAAAAAATTAAAGAATATATAGATATTTTAGATGTTAAATCACAAAGACTTAAAAAATTAACAGAAGATTTAGTTGAAGCATCAAAAGCATCTTCTGGAAATGTTAAATTAAATATTGAAAGCATAAATATAAAAGAATTAATAAATCAAACAATTGGAGAATTTAAAGATAGACTTGAAAGTAGAAATCTTCAGATAGAAACAGATATGCCACATGAAGATGTAAGAATAGATGCAGATAATAGATATATGTTTAGGATTATGGAAAATTTATTTAGCAATATTAGCAAATATGCACAAGAAAATTCAAGAGTATATATTGATATTAAAAAGACAAATAAAAAGGTTAATATTAGTATAAAAAATATTTCTAAAGATAGACTAAATATTAGTAGTGATGAATTAATGCAAAGATTTGTTAGAGGAGACAAATCAAGATATACTGAAGGAAGCGGATTAGGTTTATCTATTGCAAAAAGTCTAACTGAACTACAAAGAGGAACTTTTGATATTGTTATAGATGGTGATTTATTTAAAGTTGTGATGGAGTGGAGTTGTTAGGGACGTGCCAAATCGTTTCATTTTGAGCCAAAAGGGACAGACCTTATATCAAATAGCTTTTTGTACTTATAGGTCTGTCACTTTTGTTGCATTTTGAATCGATTTGACACGTCCCCATTGAAATGATAAAATGACAATCGAAAGATAAAAACAAGAGAGGAATGTAGGTAAAATGAGAAAAATGATTGTCGCAATAATTATTTTATTAATAATATTTGTTGGAATGATAATATATAGAAATATGGCAATAAGTTCAAACAACCAAGTGAGTGTACAAGAAATAGAACAAATACAAACATATATAACAAAAATATATATGTGGAAAGAAGTAACGGCAGAAGCATTACCTACATTTGAAAATATAAACGAAGCAAGTGATATGTGGACATGGGAAGTAGTAAAAAAGAATCTTGAAGATTATGAATTAAGCTATGAACAAATTCAAGAAAAAGCAAAAGAATTATTCGGTCCAGATTTTACAAAAGAATTCCCAAGAGAAGGCACAGAAAATTTTACATATGATGAAGAAACAGATAAATATTATGCAACAGGAATGGGACTAGATCAAGAAGAGGATTGCTTTTTATTAAATCAGATAAACAAAACAGATGCTGGATATGAAGTAGAAATAGTAGAATATTTAGAAGATTACTCTCAGGAAAACATTGAAAATTTAGATATTGAAGAAGGTGTTGAAAATACAAGCATGCAAAATTTTCAAATAATTATCAGAAATTTAAATGATGAAGAAATAGGAAAAGTAGAAGAAAATCAAGAAAGTAGCAGTCAAGATATAGTAAAAAATAATTTAGATAAATTCACAAAAAAAATTGTAACACTAAAAAAAGAGGGCGATAATATATATGTACAAAAAGTATCTAACGAAGTGTAAAATATGTCCACACGAATGTAATATAAATAGAAATGAAAATCAAATAGGAAGATGCAAATCAAAAGACACAATAAAAATAGCATTATATTCAACTCACAATTTTGAAGAACCATGTATTAGTGGAGAAAAAGGCTCTGGAACGGTCTTTTTTTCTAACTGCAATCTAAACTGCATTTTTTGCCAAAACTATGAAATTAGTCAATTAGGAAAAGGAAAAGAAATATCTATTGAAGATTTAGCAGAAATTTTTATAAAACAACAAGAAAAAAATGTGGAAAATATAAATCTAGTAACACCAACAAGCTATGTACCACAAATTATTGAGGCAATTAAGATTGCAAAACAAAATGGACTTAATATTCCAATTGTATATAATACAAATGGATATGAAAAAGTGGAAACTTTAAAAATGCTAGAAGGATATGTAGATATTTATTTGCCAGATTTTAAATATTATTTTGATGACATAGCAAAAAAATATTCTAAAATTGATAATTATTTTGAAATAACAACAAATGCTCTAAAAGAAATGCAAAGACAAGTTGGGAAACCAGTATTTGATGAAAATGGAATAATGAAGAAAGGTATGATTATAAGGCATTTAGTATTACCAAATAATATTGAAAATAGTAAAAAGGTTTTACAATGGATAAAACAAAATTTGGAAGATTATACATATGTTAGTATAATGGCTCAATATTTTCCAACATATAAAGCAAAAGAAGTAGAAGAATTAAATAGAAAATTAACAAAAGAAGAATGGAAAGAGATTGAAGATTATGTTGAAGAAATAGGAATAGAAAATGGATTTATACAAGAATTAGGTGAACATGAAGAAGAATATGTGCCAAAGTGGGAGTTTTAAAATATGAAAAAAATGAAGAAAAACAATTTTATAACAAAATAGGAAAAACGATAGGTTGGGATTTTTCTAGTATAAAGTGTGAAGTAGTTGATAATAGTGCTTTTCAATATTTTGATGAGATAAATAAAGAAAGCGAAGGAAAGATAATATTAGATATAGGAACTGGTGGAGGAGAAAAAATTTTAGATAATATAAAGAATGCTAGATTAATAATTGGAACAGACTTTTCAAAAGAAATGATTAATAGAGCACAAGAAAATTCGAAAGAAAGAAAAGATGTTATGTTTTTTGAAATGGATTCTAATGAGATTAAATTTCCAAATAACTTTTTTGATATTGTATGTGCTAGACACACACCATTTAATTCAAATGAAGTTTTTAGAGTATTAAAAAGTGGTGGAATACTTATTTCAGAACAAGTAGATGAAGATGATTGTATAGAATTGAAAAAAATATTTGGTAGAGGACAAGGATTTGAAAAAACAATAAAACAAAGAGAACAAGATAAAATAGATTTAATAAAAAACAATGCTAAAGATATTAAATTTTATAATATTGAGCAAGATGAATATTATAAGACAGAAGAAGATTTATTGTTTTTACTAAACAATACGCCAATTATTCCTGACTTTGGAAAGATGGAAAAAGACTATGAAAAATTTAATATATATGTAGAAAAAAATAAAAGTGATAGAGGAATACATTTAAAGAGAGTTTTATATGGCATAAAGGCTAAAAAAGATGATTTTTAAAAAATTAATATGTAAAAAGAGCAAAAATTAAGAAAAATCACGCAAAATTATTGCAAAATTTTAACAATAATAGTATAATAGAAAAAGTAGCATAATAATATTAAATAAACGAAAAAATAAAAGAGAGGTAGAAAATGGATTATTTATATATACTAAGAGAAGCATTGTTATGGATAATTACAATATTCTGGTTATATCAAATAATGGTAAGTTTATGCTCACTTGTAAAAATAAAAGAAAAACCATTAAAAGTAAACAAAAATCACAAATTTATGGCTATAATACCAGCGCATAACGAAGAAGCCGTAGTTGGAAACTTAATTGAAAGCCTAAAAAATCAAAACTATGATAAAGATTTATATGATATATATGTTATTGCAGATAACTGCACAGACAACACAGCAAAAATCGCAAAAGAAGCAGGTGCAATAGTATATGAAAGATTTGATGAAACAAAGAAAACAAAAGGATATGCATTAGATTGGTTTTTACAACAAAAAATTGATGAAAATGCTGACTATGATGCATTCTTGGTGTTTGATGCAGACAACATAGTAGATCCCAACTTTATCAAAGCAATGAATAAAAAACTATGTCAAGGAGAAGATGTAGTTCAAGGTTATAGAGATATTAAAAATCCAACAGACAACTGGATATCAGCAGGATATGCGTTATTTTACTGGACAATGCATAGATTTTATCATTTAGCAAGATACAATTTAGGATTATCACCATTATTAAATGGTACAGGATTTATGGTAAGATTTGATGTTATAAAACCAGAAGGTGGTTTAAAAACAGTAACACTAACTGAAGACATTGAATTCTCTTTAAAAAGAATAATAAAAGGTAAAAAATTAGGATGGTCAACAGAAGCAATTTGTTATGACGAACAACCAACAGGATTTGCACAAAGTTGGTCACAAAGAAGCAGATGGACTGTTGGACATATGCAATGTATAAAAGAATATACAAAACAACTTGCACAAGCTGCAAAAGAAAATAAGACAATGATGAATTTTGATGGTTTCCTATATATAATAGGAAGTATACCAATGTTTATAATTACTTTAATAATTTTAGCAACAAACTTCTTAATGTATGCAGGAAATGGAATGACAGATGAAGAATTAGTTATAAATATTGTAAAATTCTTAGTACCAACATTTTTATTACCAATTGGTACAGCAGTTATAGCAATGCTATTAGATAGAAGACCTATAAAACCAATGATTAAAGGATTAATTTGTTATCCATTATTCATGGGTTCATGGTTACTAATAAACTTTAAATGTTTATTTAAAAGAGAAACATCATGGGAGAAAATCGACCATGTTAGAAATATCAAAATTGGAAACTCAGGCAGAAGTGCAGAAGCAACTGAAATGGCTGAAAAAGTTTAAAAAGATAAATATTTACGAAAATATTAAACAAATTTTCAAAAATACTTGCATTTATGCCAAAAATTGGGTATAATAATAAAGAACATGAAGAGACTAGAAGAGTGGGAACAAATCCCACTCTTCAGTCAGTTTTAAAACCAAAACAAAGAAAGGAGAACACATTGGCAAATATTGAAGAAAAAGTAGAAAATTTATTGAAAGAAGAAATCGAAAAAAATGGATACGACTTATATGATGTGGAATATGCAAAAGAAGGAAAAAACTTTTTCTTACGAATCTTTATAGATAAACCAGATGGAATAGATTTAAAAGATTGTGAAAAGGTAAATGATGTAATAAATGATTTATTAGACAAAGCAGATTATATAAAAGATCAATACTTTTTAGAAGTGTCTTCACCTGGAATTGAAAGGATATTAAGAAAAGATAAACACCTAAAGCAAAATATAGGAAAAGAAGTACATGTAAAACTTTTTAGAAAAGATACTCAAGGAAAGAAGGAATATCAAGGAATATTGAAAGATTTTAATGAAAATGAAATTATATTAGAAGATGAAGAGCCAATTGAACGTAAAAATATAGCTCAAATAAAGACTGTATATAATTGGTAAATATTGTTACAATTCTTTAAATATGACTAGAATATTATATTAAATATTTTTTTGTACCTTGTTGTCGCAACCATAGATTTAAAAAGAAAAATAAATTTTTCTTTTTATGAAAAGAAGGTTGCTTCAATCGCACTCGCCTTACGAAAGGCTCGTTTGGTCGCTACGCGGTACTGAAAAATTATTTAATATAATATCCTAATAAATTAAGAAAATATAATTGTAACTAAAATAAATTTAGTAAAGAAGAAAGGAATGGTAGGAAAATGAAAGAGCCAGCAATAGATAATAAAGAACTAATTATTGCACTTGAAGATTTAGAAAAAGAGAAAGGAATAAAAAAGGAATACTTATTAGAATCAATAGAAACAGCATTAGTTACAGCATATAAAAGAAATTTTGATTCATTAGAAAATGTAAGAGTAGAAATGGACAAAAAAACAGGAGCAACACATGTATATTCGATAAAAGAAGCAGTAGAGAAAGTAGAAAATAGTGAAACACAAATTTCTATGGAAGAAGCAAAAAAAATAAATCCTGATATATCAGAAGGAGAAACAGTAGAAATTGAAATAGTACCAAGAAATTTTGGTAGAATTGCTGCTCAAACAGCAAAACAAGTAATAATTCAAAAACTAAGAGAATTAGAAAGAGAAATCATATTCAATGAATATAATGATAGAAAAGGTGAAATTGTTACAGGATTAATCCAAAAAGCAGATAGAAACATAGTTGTAATGGATTTAGGAAAACTTGAAGGAGTTATGCCATCAAAAGAACAAATACCAACAGAACATTACAGAGTAAATGATAAAATAAAAGGATATGTATTAGATGTAGAAAAAGGTTCAAAAGGTGCACCACAAGTAATAGTGTCAAGAAGCCATCCAGACTTTGTACGTAAATTACTAGAATTTGAAATACCAGAGATTTATGAAGGCGTAATAGAAATAAAAAGTGTATCAAGAGATCCAGGATATAGAAGCAAAGTAGCAGTATATTCACCAGACCCAAATATAGATCCAGTAGGTTCATGTGTTGGACAAAAAGGTGTAAGAATTCAAAATGTAATAAATGAATTAAATGGAGAAAAAATAGATGTTATTGAATGGAATGAAGATCCATCAATATACATTGCATCAAGTTTATTACCTGCAAAAATATTAGCTGTTGATATAAAACCAGAAGAAAAATTTGCACAAGTAATAGTTCCAGATGACCAACTATCATTAGCTATCGGAAAATCTGGACAAAATGCAAGATTAGCTGCAAAATTAACTAATTGGAAAATAGATATTAAATCAGAAACACAATTTAGAGAAATGTTAATGAATGCACAAAATGAAACAGAAAAAGCTGAAGAAGTTAACGAAAATAATGAAATTGCAGAAGAACAAAACAAAGAAGAAAACGTAGATTAAGAAAAACTATGCATATAAGAAGGAGGGATAAAATGAAAAAACAACCTCAAAGAACATGTATGGGATGTAATGAGAAAAAAAACAAAAAAGATTTAATAAGAATCGTAAAAAATAAACAAAATGAAATAAATATAGACAAAACTGGTAAATTAGAAGGACGAGGCGCATATATTTGTGATAGTATAACTTGTCTTGAAAAAGCAATTAAAACAAAAAGAATTGAAAAAGTATTTGAACAGAAAATACCAGATGAAATCTATGAAAGATTAAGAGGTGTAATGCTTGAAAAATAGTAAAATATTAGGTTTAATAGGTTTAGCTGCAAGAGCTAGAAAAGTATCATTTGGAGCAGATAGTGTAGAATTAGAAACACAAAAAAATAAAGTGTATTTACTTATTCTGGCACAAGACTCCTCATCAAGGACAAAAGAAAAATTCCAAAAAATTAGTGAAAAATATAATATACCAATAATTGTGACACAATCAATTGAGGATTTAAGTAAAGCAATAGGAAAAAGCAATAAAGCAATTTTAGGAATTGAAGATATCAATTTAGCAAGCGAGATACAAAAAATATATAACGGGGGTGAAGCTATTGGGTAAGATAAAAATACACGAAATAGCAAAAAAATTAGGATTAACAAGTAAAGAAGTATTAGAAGTAGCTAAAAAATTAAATATTGAAGTAAAAAGTCATTTAAGTGGAGTTGAACAAGACGAAGCAGATAAAATAGAAAAAGAAATATCTAAAAATGGAGCAACTAAACAGGAAGATACAAAACAAGCAGACAAAAAGTCTGATGAGAAAAAGGAAACTACTAAAAAAGACTCAGAAAAACAAGAAAAAAAGAAATCTGATAAGTCTGAAAAATCAGAAAAAACAAAAAAAGAATAAAAGAAAGAAGAAAAAGCTCCAGTTATAATAAGAAGAGAAGTTATAATTAATGAAGAGCCAGAAACAAAAA
Source organism: uncultured Clostridia bacterium (assembly GCA_944388745.1). Lineage (GTDB taxonomy): Bacteria > Bacillota > Clostridia > TANB77 > CAG-508 > CAG-269. Next base: position 12,145 of record CALXJZ010000016.1, on the reverse strand, counting down.
AAGAAGAAAATAAAAAACAGAATAATAGAAATAATATAGGATTTGTTGAGAGAAAACAAAACAAGGATTATAATATAGTTTATCGTAATAAGCCAAGTAAACCTATGACTGTAAGTGAATTGTTTGGTCTAAAAAAAGAAGAACCTAAAAAAGAAGAAAAAGAAGAAATAAAAGAAGATGTAAAACAAGAAACAAAAATTAAAGAAGAAGTAGACAAAAAAGCAGCTCAAGAAGTAAAAGTTGAAAAAACAGAGACATCAACAAATATTTCTTCAAGTGAAGCTAAAGAGCATAGTAATACAAATATTGCAAAAACAAGAAACAATGACACAAGAAATCAAGATGACCACAATGGTAGAAATAATTTTAGAAATAACAACAATAGAAATAGAGGCCAAAACAATAACCAAAATAATAATAACTTCAATAGAAATAATAATAAATTTAATAAAAATAGAAATAATAATGGAGAGAGATTTGGAAGAAGACCATTAGATGAAAAAGGAATTGAGAAAAATATTAAAAATATAATGGCAACTGAAACTATAGAAAAAGAGCCAACTAGAGAATACAACAAATCAATCGATAAACAAAAAAATAATAGTAGATTTGAAGATAATAAAAATACAAAGAAAAATAAAAATAGAAGAAACAACTCACACAATGACTTTGATGAAGGAAAATTAAAAACCTTAAAACAAGCAAATAGACTATCTAATATGTTTGATGACCAAGATGGTGGTATGCTTGACTATTATGACCTAACAACAGAACGTGGAAGACGTGGTAAAAAGAAAAACAATAAAAATCAAGAACCACGTAATAAACAAAAAATCTTCCAATTAACAGAAATTGAAATTCCAGAAACAATAACAGTTAAAGATTTAGCTGCTGAAATGAAAAAAACAACAGCAGAAGTAATCAAAAAATTATTAGGATATGGAATAATGGCAACAATAAATCAAGAAGTTGACTTTGATACAGCATTTTTAGTTGCAGGAGAATTTGGAATTACTGCAAAGAAAAAAGAAGTTGTAACAGAAGAAGACATCTTATTTGACGACTCAGAAGATAGAGAAGAAGATTTAAAACCAAGACCACCAGTAATAGTTGTTATGGGACACGTAGACCATGGAAAAACATCATTACTTGATGCAGTTAGACAAACAAATGTAATAGAAGGTGAAGCAGGAGGAATAACACAAGCAATTGGTGCATATCAAGTAAAAATAAATGATAGATTAATAACATTTTTAGATACACCAGGACATGAAGCCTTTACTGCAATGAGAGCAAGAGGTGCTCAAATAACAGATATTGCAATATTAGTTGTTGCTGCAAATGATGGAGTAAAACCACAAACAATTGAAGCTATAAACCATGCAAAATCAGCTGGAATACCAATAATTGTTGCAATAAACAAAATAGATTTACCAGATGCCAATGTAGAAAAAGTAAAACAAGAATTAATGGCATATGACTTAGTTCCAGAAGAATGGGGTGGAGATACAATATTTGTACCAATCTCTGCAAAACAACATCAAAACATAGACCAATTGCTAGAAATGGTACTATTAGAAGCAGATGTATTAGAATTAAAAGCTAACCCTAATAAACAAGCAAAAGGAACAGTAATAGAAGCAAGACTTGACAAATCAAAAGGTGCAATTGCAACTATGTTAGTACAAAGGGGAACATTAGATGTAGGAGATACAATAGTTGTAGGTTCTTCAATAGGAAGAATAAGAGCAATGAAAGACGATAAAGGAAGAAATGTAAAAGCAGCTGGACCATCAACACCAGTAGAAATAATGGGATTAACAGAAGTACCAGAAGCAGGAGATACCTTCTATGAAGTTAAAAATGAAAAAATGGCAAAACATCTAATTGAAAGAAGAAAACGTCAAGCAAGAGAAAAAGCAATAAATAGTGCATCAAAAGTAACATTAGATAACTTATTTAGCAAAATGGAAGAAGGAGAACTAAAAGTATTAAACCTAATTGTAAAAGCAGATGTACAAGGGTCTGTTGAAGCAGTAAAACAATCATTAGAAAAATTAGAAAATGAAGAAGTAAAAGTAAAAGTAATCCACGCAGCAGTTGGAGGAGTAAATCAATCAGATGTTACACTTGCAAAAGTATCAAATGCAATAATAATAGCATTTAATGTAAGACCAGATAATATGGCTAAAGAAATGGCAGAAAAAGATGAAGTAGAAATAAAACAATATTCAATTATTTACCAAGCAATAGAAGATGTAGAAGCTGCTATGAAAGGAATGTTAGACCCAAAATACGAAGAAAAAGTAATTGGAAATGCAGAAGTAAGACAAACATTCAAGATTTCAAATGTAGGAACTATTGCAGGAGCATATGTATTAAATGGTAAAGTAGAAAGAAATGCTGGAGTAAGAGTAATACGTGATAATGTAGTAATACATGATGGTCACTTAGCAACATTAAGAAGATTTAAAGATGATGTAAAAGAAGTAACAAAAGGATTTGAATGTGGTATTCAAATAGAAAACTACAATGACATTAAAGAAGGAGACATTATAGAAGTTTATATCATGGAAGAAATAAAAAGATAGAGGGATTAGGGGACGGTCCTCTAAATCCCTGAAAACAGGGATTTAGAGACGGACCTTAATAGAATATTATTAATTAAAAGAAAAAAGAGGAAGTTGAATTGAATAAGGATTTACAAATAAACGGAAAAAGTTTTACTGAAAAAAGGAAAAGAAGGAATAGAAATAAGAAATTAAAAGAAAAGAAAAATGGAAATTATTTCAAAACAAGACATGAAAGGAAAATGCTAAAAAGAAATATAAAAAAGATTAATCAAGCAGAAAGAGAAGTGTCAGAAAAAGAAAACGAAATAATTGAAAATAGACGAGAATTACGAAAAAGATATATAGAAAGTCTTAATGTTGTAGATATAAAATCGATAGAAAATGCTAAACAATCCATGATTGGCTATGAGATAGGTTTAAAATTACAACAACAAGAAAATGAAAGAGATTTTTAGTGTAAAAAAGGATGTGTATGTAATGGAGAAAAGTAAACAAGAACCAACAGTTCCACCAAAACATGTAAGAAGAGCAGAATTTTATAAGAGATTAAGAGAAAGTTCTAATTGTAATAATAGTAAGAAACAACAATTAAGCCTTGAAGAGACAGCAAGATTATCACAAGAAATTGATAAAAAAGCTGTTGTAATAGAATCACCAAATAATCAAGAATATGAAGAAAGAGTAATGAAGAGGGAATTAGAAACAAGAAGGCATCCGTTTATTATAGATATAGATAATGATGAATTTTGTGGAAGATAATAATAGTTAAGGAGGGTTTAAAAATGCCTGAAAATCAAACACGTCTAGGACGTATAGACGAAGAATATAGAAAAGAAATTAGTAACATTATTAGTTATAAGCTAAAAAATCCAAACGTTACAGGATTAATTAGTGTGACAAAAGTTAAAGTAACTAATGATTTAAAATATGCAAAAGTATATGTAAGTATACTAAATTCAAAAAATATTAAAGACACTTTGGCAGGATTAAAAAAATCTTCAGGTTTTATTAGGAGTGAATTAGCAAGAAGTGTAAACTTAAGAAATACACCAGAATTAATATTTGAGTTAGATGATTCTATTGAATATGGTGCAAGAATTGATAGTATCTTAAAGGAGATTTTGCCTAAAAAAGAAAATTAAAACGCTAAAAAAATTATATTTCATAAATTTTTCGGCTCAATACTAAAGTTAAGAATTTCTAAAATAATTTTATGGCACCCTTCCAAGGTAAACTTGAACTCTTTCCATAAAATTATAAAAGAAATTCTAAACTTTTTTCAATCACATTCAAAATTTATTCAATATAATTTATTTAGCATTCTATCAAAAAAATAAATAAAAAATGGAGGAAAGTTTATGACTCTAGATGAAATTTTAAAACAAATACAAAAAGCAGAAAAAATAGTAATACTAACACATGAATCACCAGATGGAGATGCAGTAGGAAGTAGTTTAGCAATGAAATTAATCTTAGAAAAGCTAGAAAAAAATGCAGATGTAATAATACCAGAATATTCAAGATTATTCAATTTTTTACCTTCAGCAGAAGAAATAATGATAGACTCTGAAATAAAAAACTATGATTTAGCAATATCAGTAGATTGTGCAACTTTTAAGAGAATGGCAAAAAAAGAATATTTTGAAAATGCAAAATCAACAATAGTTATAGACCACCATGGAAGTAACACAATGTATGGAGATTTAAACTATGTTAATCCAGCATCACCAGCATGTTGTGAAGTTATAGCGGGAATGGTAAAATATTATGAGATTGATCTAACAAAAGATATTGGAACATGCCTAATGACTGGGATTATAACAGATACTGGGGGATTTAGACATGTGGGAATAACACCAGAAACTTTTGAATTTACAGCAGACTTGATTAGATTAGGAGTAGATGTACCAGATATATATAAAAGAACCTTAAATACTAAAACAAGAGCAAATTTTGAATTATCTAAAAGAGTTATGGATAGAATGGAACTTTTAGAAGATGGCAAAGTTACTTTCACATACATGAATAAACAAGATGAAGAAGAAGTAGGTGCAGAGCCTGGAGACCATGAAGGATTAGTTGAAATTGGTAGAGATATAGAAGGTGTAGAAGTTTCAATATTTATTAGACAAAAAGAAAATGAAGATGCATATAAAATTTCTATGCGTTCAGGAAATAAAGTTAATGTTTCTGATATTTGTTTCTTGTTTGGTGGTGGAGGACACCCAAGAGCTGCAGGTGCTTTAATACAAGGAAATGTAGAACAAGTAAAAGAAAAATTGATGAAAGAAGTAAGGAAAGCTTTAAAATAGAACAATGGATGGAATAATAATAATAAACAAACCAAAAAACTATACCTCACATGATATAGTATATAAAATAAAAAAAACAACCGGTGAAAAAGTTGGACACACAGGAACATTAGACCCATTAGCAACGGGAGTATTGCCAATACTAATAGGAAAAGGAACACTATGCTCAAAATACCTAATAAACCATAACAAAACATATCAAGTAGAACTAAAATTAGGAATAAAAACAGAGACAGCAGATAGTGAAGGAAAAATAGTAGAAGAAAAAGAAGTGCCAGAAGAGGCATTAAAAGAAGAAAAAATAAAAAAAGTTTTAAGTTCCTTTTTAGGAAAACAAAAACAAATACCACCTATATATTCAGCAATAAAAGTAAAAGGAAAAAAACTATATGAATATGCAAGAAAAGGTGAAAAAATAGAAATAGAGCCCAGAAATATTGAGATATATAAAATAGAGTTAAAAAATGTTGATAAAAACCATAAAATTATAAGCTTTGAAGTTAGTTGCTCAAAAGGTACATATATAAGAAGTCTATGTGAAGATATAGCAAAAAAATTAGGAACAGTCCGGATATATGTTAAATTTAAATAGAATACAAGTAGGACAATTTAATATATCAAATTCTATCACAATGGAAGAGCTAAAAAATCAAGAAGAATTCAAAAACATTATTAACAAAAATTTAATTACAGTAGAACAATTATTCAAAGAAAAAGAAAATATTGAATTAAATAACAGAAAACTAGAATTATTTTTAAATGGCGTAAAATTAACACAAAACAAACCTGATGGAATATATAAAATATATAACAATAATAATTTTATTGGAATAGGAATTATAAAAGACAATCTATTAAAAAGAGATATTATAATCTAAACTATTAGAAACTAAATAGTAATATAATAAAAATCACTCACATATATTTGAATAAAAGTATATGAGGAGTGATTTTAGTGTATTTTATCCAAGAAACTGACAAGCCTAAAATATTATCTCAATTATTATTAATTCCAAAATTAGAAAAAGATAAAATAATATTGCCAATGTTTTTGGAGACAGAGGAAAAAAACAAGCAAAAAGAAATAAAAAATAAAGAAAAAGACTTAAAATTAGAAAATAAGATTATGAGACAAGAAATTCTAATTGCTAAAAAAACAAAGAAAATTCTAAATAAAACCCATTGCAAAAAAGTGATTTTGAGCAAGCAAATGCAAGAAAAAGAGATTTTCTGTAATCAATTATATACATATGGATTTGAAATAAGTGATGGAAGATGGCTTTTTAAAGTATTAGCATTTGATGCGATAAACTATGTTGTTAAAAAAAACAATATAACATCAGAAAAGATAAAAATATCTGTATTAGCAAATGAGATAGATGATATTGTTTTAGAAACTATGAATCAAATAATAGAAAAATATAAAAACATAAACATAGTTACTAATCATATGGAAAAATTCAAGAAATTAGAAGAACAAATTTTAGAAGAGTATGGAATAATGATTACCGTAAATAACAATAAGAAAAAAAGTTTAACAAAATCAGATATTATATTAAATTTAGATTTTCCAAACGAATTAATTAACAAATACAGAATTGCTGAAAAAGCAAGCATAATCAATATAAGAGGGAATATAAAAATTAATCAAAAAAGATTTGAAGGAAAAATTTATAATGATTATGAAATAAAATATGAAAATTTGGAAGAATTTGATTTTGACAAAGAAAACATATATTATAAGAAAAATATTTATGAAGCTTATATCTATAAACAACAACCGATTGAAAACATTATGAATAAAATTAGAAAAGATAAAGTGAAAATTACTAAATTGTTGTAATATTGAAATATTAATATTTCATAAATTTCGCCTCAAAACCTTTTCTTTTTATGAATTTTATAATATAATGTAGATGTTAAATTTTAAATTGGCAAGGAGGTACTAAAATGCCAAGTGATAATAATAGAAGAAATAGAGAACATGATAGTGAACAAACAAGAAAATATAGACCACAAAATAGAAAAAGAAAAACTGCAAAAAGAAGTACTAATAATGAGCAAACAAAAAGAGTACCAACAGGTAAGAGACCAGTACCTAAAAAAGGCAAAAAAGGAAATAGCAAAAAAGGTAAAAAGGATAAATTTAGTACAAGACATCCTAAATTAATGATGTTTATAAAAATAATGATTATTTTATTCTTATTATTATGTGTTATTGGAGCTGGAGTAGTTGCAGGAATATTCTTTGGACTATTTGGAGACGATTTTGAAATAACAAAAGAAGAACTTCAAATAGGAGTTTCAAATTCAGTCGTAGTTGATTCAAATGGTGCAGTACTTGCAAACTTGAGTGGAGACGAGAAAAGAAAAATAATATCTCTTGAAGATATGGCAGAATATCTACCCAAAGCATATGTAGCGATAGAAGACGAGAGATTTTATGAACATAGTGGAGTAGATATAAAAAGAACAGCAGGAGCAATATTAAATACAATATTTAGAGGAAGTTCAAGCTATGGAGGAAGTACAATAACTCAGCAATTAGTAAAGAATATAACTGATGATGACGAGTCAGAAGGATTAGCGGGAATTTTCAGAAAAGTAAGAGAATGGGCAAAAGCATATCAAGTTGAAAGAATGATATCAAAAGACCAAATCTTAGAGCTATACCTAAATATTTTATTTGTTGGTGGAGAAGGAAACTTGCATGGTGTTGAACTTGGAGCAGAATATTATTTTAATAAATCTGCAAAAGATTTAACATTAGCAGAATGTGCATATATGGCAGGAATAAACAGTTCACCTATGTCATATAATCCATTTGACACATCAACAGACAATACACAGAAAATAAAAGATAAAACTAAAACAGTTTTAAATAAAATGAAAGAATTAGGATATATAAATAGTGATGAAGAATATAATGCAGCAATTGCAGAAGTAGATAATGGACTAAACTTCCAAAAAGGTACAATATCAAATGGTAGTGATTATTCATATCACACAGATGCAGTATTAGACCAAGTAATAGACCAAGTAATGGAAGAAAGAGGAGTATCTAGACAAATTGCAGAAAACTATGTATATAGTAGCGGATTAACAATTTACTCAACAGTAGATACGAGTATTCAGACTAGATTAGAAGAAGAATATTTAAAAGATAAATACATTAAATCAGGAAGAGATAAAGATTCAGAAGGAAACTTAATAAATGATCATACACAATCAGGAATGGCAATAATAGACTATAAAACAGGATATGTAGTAGGAATAGCAGGAGGATTAGGAGAAAAAGAAGCATCTGGATGGAATAGAGCAACACAAATGAGAAGACAACAAGGGTCAGCTATAAAACCAATTGCAGATGTTGCACCAGCACTAGAAGAAGGAATAATCACACCAGCAACAGTATATGATGATGTAAAAACAAACTTTGGTGGAGACTATGAACCTAAAAATGAAGGTGATGATTATGATGGTCTTATAAATATTAGACAATTTATTGCAGTATCACATAACATTCCAGCATTGAAAATAATGAAAGAGCTAACACCAGCAAAATCATTAGAATATTTAAATAAAATGGGAATGACATCTTTAACTAAAGAAGCAGATAATGTGTTATCATTGGCAATTGGAGGTACTAGCAATGGTTCAAGCCCATTAGAAATGGCAGCAGCATATGGAACAATTGCAAATGATGGAGTATACATCACACCAACTTTCTACACTAAAGTTGTAGATTCAAGTGGAAATACAGTATTAACACCAAAACAAGAAGAAACAAGAGTATTTTCAGAACAAACAGCATATTTAGTAAAATCAATTACACAAGAGCCAGTAACAGCAAGCAATGGAACAGCTAAATATTGTGCAATATCAGGAATTGATGTTGCAGCAAAAACTGGAACAACAGATGAAAGCTATGACAGATGGCTATGTGGATTTACACCATATTATGCAGCAGCAACATGGTTTGGATATGATAGAAATGAAGAAGTAAGAGGATTTAGTCAAAACCCAGCAGGACAAATTTGGGATGCAGTTATGACAGACATTCATAAAGGCTTAGCAAGTGCATCATTTACAAAACCAAGTGGAATAGTAGAACAAACAGTATGTAGAAGAACAGGATGTTTAGCATCAACAGGATGTACAGAAACATACAAAGAAGTATTTGCATCAAATAATTTACCAGAAAAATGTCAAGGACATGGAAGCCAACAAATTTGTTCAGAATCTGGTAAAGTTGCAACAGCATATTGTTCACAATATTGTACAGTTACAACAAATTATTTTGGAGCAGTTGTACCAAAAGAACAATTAAACTTATGGACACCAGTTAGTGGTAAGAAATCTAGCAGCGGAACTAAAATAAATGAAGTTTGTACATTACATACAGAACCAAAAGTAGAAGAAACACCAACAGAACCAACTACAAACACGTCAAACACATCTAACACTTCAAATTCTTCTAATACAAGTAATACAGACACATCAAACACAAACAGTACAGATAATACAACAAATACAAATCCACCAAGTGATAATACCAATAACACAGGAAATACATCAAATACACACTAAGGCAATATAATAAGGTGTTCTATAATAGAGAATTAAAAGAAATGAATTATAGAACATCTTAGTTAGAATAAAGAGAGGTGAAAAATTATTGGATATATATTTTTATAATACTCTAACCAGACAAAAAGACAAATTTATACCAATTGATAAAAATGAGGTGAAAATTTATTCTTGTGGACCAACAGTATACAAAGATGCGACAATAGGAAATATGAGAACAAACATATTCCAAGACGTACTAAGGAGAGTTTTAAAATATAATGGATACAAAATCAAGCATGTAATGAATATAACAGATGTTGGACACTTAGTTTCAGACGGTGACGAAGGTGAAGACAAAATGATAAAATCAGCAAAAGAAGAACACAAAACACCTTTAGAAATTGCTGAACACTATACAAAACTATTCTTTCAAGATTTAAAAGACCTAAATATTGAAATGCCTGAAATAATTTGTAAAGCAACAGACCATATACCAGAAATGTTGGAATATGTCAAGAAATTAGTAGAGAATGGATATGCATATGAAACATCAACAGCAATATATTTTGATATATCAAAATTAGACAAATATCCAATACTATCAAATTTAGATATAGAAGAGCAAAAAGCAGGTGCAAGAGTAAACGTTGACCCTGAAAAAAGAAATCCATATGATTTTGCTTTATGGATAAAAGCACCAGAAAATCATTTGATGAAATGGGATAGCCCATGGGGACCAAGTTATCCAGGATGGCATATTGAATGTAGTGCAATGGGACAAAAATATTTAGGAGAACAATTTGATATTCATACAGGTGGAATTGATTTAATACCAACACACCATGAAAATGAAATTGCACAAAGTAAAGGAGCATGTGGAAAAATACCTGCAAACTATTGGTTACATGGAGAATATTTATTAATTAATGGCGGAAAAATGTCAAAAAGCTTAGGAAATGTTTATTTAATAAAAGATATAAAAGATAGGGGTTATGACCCAATAGTTTATAAACTTTTATGCTATTCATGTAGTTATAGAATAAAATTAAACTTTACATGGGAAGGTATGGAAGCAACATCAAAATCATTAGAAAGACTTAGAAATGGATATAAAATACATAAAGAAGGAAAAGAAAAATTAGACGAAGAAGATAGAAAAAAATTAGAAGAAATAGAACATAATTTCCATGAAGCAATAAATGATGATATGAATATGCCACTTGCTATGTCCTATGTATGGGAAGCAGTAAGATATAGCAAAAAATCTCAAGAAGTTGCAGATTTACTATTAAAATTTGATACAATTTTAGGTTTAAAAATAGATAAAGCACCTGAACAAGAAAATCTTGAAATCCCTCAAGATGTATTAGATTTAATGGGGCAAAGAAAACAAGCAAGACAGGAAAAAAATTGGGCTGAATCTGATAGATTAAGAGATTTAATCAAAGAAAAAGGTTATGAAGTAAAAGATACAAAGGACGGAATGAACATAAGCAAAATTTAAAGAAAAAGAAAGGAAGAGGATAATTATGGCAATTTTATTACCAGGAGGAGCAGGATATATAGGAAGTCATACTGCAATTGAACTATTAAAGAAAGGATATGAAATAGTAATAATAGACAATTTTTCAAATAGCAATCCAAAAGTATTAGAAGCAATCAAAAAAATAACAGGAAAAGAATTCAAATTCTATGAAATGGATTACATGGACAGAGAAAAACTAGAAAAAGTATTTGAAGAAAATAAAATAGATGCAGTTATAAACTTTGCAGGATATAAAGCAGTAGGAGAATCAGTACAAAAACCAATTGAATATTATACAAATAATATTTCAGGAGCATTAGTAGTATTAGATACAATGAGAAAATATGGATGCAAAAAATTCATATTTAGTTCTTCTGCAACAGTATATGGAGACCCAGAAACAATACCACTAACAGAAGAATGTAGAACAGGAGGAACAACAAATCCATATGGTACTACAAAACTATTTATTGAACAAATCTTAAAAGATATATATAAATCAGATAACACATGGGATATATGTATATTAAGATATTTCAATCCAGTAGGAGCACATGAAAGTGGACTAATTGGAGAAGAACCACAAGGAATACCAAATAATTTAATGCCATATATTGTTAGAGTTGCAAATGGAGAATTAAAAGAATTATCAGTATTTGGTAATGATTATGATACACCAGATGGAACAGGAGTTAGAGACTATATCCACGTAGTAGATTTAGCTAAAGGGCATATTAAAGCATTAGAAAAGATTGATAAAGAAGAACAAGGATTATATATATACAACTTAGGAACTGGAACAGGATATAGTGTTTTAGATATGGTAAAAGCATTTGAAAAAGCAACAGGAAAAGAAGTTGCATATAAAATTGCACCTAGAAGACCTGGTGATATTGCAACTTGCTATGCAGACCCTAAAAAGGCTAAAGAGGAACTAGGATGGGTTGCAGAAAAGAATTTAGAAGATATGTGCAAAGATTCTTGGAATTATATTATAAATAGAAACAATTATTAAAATATAATTTGTTGGGGGACTTAATGGAAGAAATATTAGATATTATAAAAAAATTTATTTTGGAAAATGTAGATTGTGATGCAATAGTTCTATTTGGAAGTTATGCAAGAGGAACACAAAACGCAGAAAGTGATATAGATATAGCTAT
>CALXJZ010000015.1 GCA_944388745.1 uncultured Clostridia bacterium | reverse complement strand
TTTTTTGCCAATTTCATAGATAACAATTTTGAAATTCCACTTTCCTCCATAGTAACACCATAAACAGTATCAGCTGCCTCCATAGTACCCTTTCTATGAGTAATAACTAGGAACTGAGTATTTTTAGAAAATTTCTTCAAATACTCTGCAAATCTATAAACATTAACATCATCTAAAGCTGCCTCAATCTCATCTAAAACACAGAAAGGTGCTGGATTGATTTTTAATATAGCAAACAACAAAGCAATTGCAGTAAATGCCTTTTCTCCACCTGATAATAACATCATATTTTGTAATTTCTTTCCTGGTGGTTGTACAGTTATTTCAATTCCACAATCCAAAATGTTTTCTTCATCTTCAAGTTTCAAAGATGCATTTCCTCCACCAAACAACTCTTTAAATACTTCTGCAAAATTTTTGTTAATTAACTCAAATTGTTCTTTAAATTGTTGCTTCATAGTTGTAGTCATTTCTTGAATCATCTTTCTCAATTTTGCCATAGTATTTTCTAAGTCTACTCTTTGCTCACACATAAAGTCATATCTTTCTTTTGTATTTTTATATTCTTCAATTGAATCTATATTAATACTTCCTAAATTACGTATATCTGCCCTTAAACTATTTACTCTTTTCTGCGTTAATGCAACATTTTCAGGCTTTTTATACTCTTCAGTTATATTATTTGGTGTTAATTCATATTCTTCCCACATTTTGTTAATAATTGATTGTATATCCTCTTCTAATTTAGTCTTTCTTACATCAATTTTAACAATTTGAGATTTTAAATCTTCTATAACTTTGAACTTTTCAGAAATTTCATCTTCTTGTTCTGATAATTTTTTATTTTTATCCTGCCTATCGTTTTTCAATTCTTCTATTTTATTTCCACTATTTTTAACTTCTTCTTTGATGTTTTCAATTTTTTGTTTTGTTTCTTTTATAGTTTCTTGTAAATTGAAGTTATCACTTTTAATTTGTTCAATTTGCAACTTTTTATTTTCAATACTCTTTAGAGTATTCTCAATGTCCATATTTATTCTTTCTTTCATTTCTTCAATAGATGCTTCACTTTCATCAAAAGAAGATACTGATATTTTTAAATTTGTAATATCAAAATTCAAGTCATCTACATATTTCTGATTATCTTTATTAAGCTCTGCAAACTCTGTAATAACTTTTGTTAATTCTTCATTTTGCTTTGTTAATTCTTCAATTTCCTTTTCTATTTCTTGTTTTGTATTTTTAGTCTCTTCTTTGTGTTTTTCTAACTGTTGCCCTTCATCTTTCAATTTTTGTAATCTTTTTTCTAATTTTTCAATGTTCTCATCTATTGCAACAACTTTTTGCTTTTCTGTTGCATATGTTATATCAATTTCTTGCAATTCTTTTTCTAAACTTGTTGCCATTTCAATTGTATCTTCAATTGAACTTTCAAAGTCTTGTTTCTCTTGTTTTATTTTTTCTATTCTTTGTTTGATGTCTTTTATTTCTTTTTGTAATTTTTCAATTTCTTTACCTCTACCTAGAATATTTACCGTTTTCTTAGCAACAGAACCTCCTGTTATTGCACCAGATGGATTTATCATATCTCCATCAAGTGTCATTATTCTAAAGGTATATCCATTTTGTTTTGCAACTTTTATTGCATTATCCATATTGTCTACAATTACTGTTCTACCTAGTAAACTCACAATAATTTGCTCATATTTTTTGTCAAATTTTATTAAATCTGATGCAATTCCTATAACACCATTTTCTTTACCTTTAATTTTATCCAGTTTTTTTCCTCGTACTGATGCTATTGGTAAAAATGATGCTCTTCCTAAGTTGTTTTTTCTTAAGTGTTCTACTAATCTTTTTGCATCTTGTTCAGTATCTGTTACAATGTTTTGTAAAGACATTCCTAAACTCATTTCAATTGCTGTTTGATATTGTTCTGGAACATCTATTATATTTGCTAAAACTCCATGCATTCCTTTTCCAAGTTCTTTTACATTTTCACAATCTTTTAAAAGACTTTTTACACTTTTTACATATCCTTCTTTTTCTTTTTCAGTTTCAACTAAAAAACGTAATCTTGATTCTTTTATTCTCATTTCATTTTCTAGTTGATTAATTTGAGTATTATAAGCTTTAATTTTTTGGTCAGAACTTTGTTTCTTTACATTTATTTCTTCCAATGACTTTAATATGTTATTTCTTTTGCTGTCTATTTCATAAAATCCTTTTGAAATATCTTCTTTTTGTAATCTAGTTGAATCAAGTTCAGAGATATAATTAGAAATTTCAGATTTTATTTGTCTTTGTCTTTTTTCGTCATTTTCAACATTGATATCTTGTTCATGACTTTGAGATTGCAATTCATATTTTTTATCTGTATTTTCTTCTACTTGCTTTTTATATCCTTCAATTTCCAATTCTTTACTTGATAATTTCTTTGTTATTTCTTCTAATGCTTTTTCTTTTTCTTCCAACTCTTTTTCATATTTTTCTCTATTTTGTTTTAGGTTATCTCTTTTTTCTTCTTTTTGTTTTATCTCATCTTCTAACTCTTTTTTTCTTATTTCTAATTCTTCTATTTCTTTTTCATATCTTTGTTTATTTTCTTCATTATTATTTATTCTAGTATTTGCGACATTTATATCAGAATTTAGCATTTCTATTTCTTTTTGACTTTCAAACCCTATATTTGACATTTCTTCAATTTGGTTCGTAATTCTATCAACTTCTTCTTTCAATGCTTCTTTTAATTGTTTTACTTTTTCTAACTTTTCTTCTTCCTCTCCACATTGAGTTGTATATATTTCTTCATCTTTTACAATTTCTTCTAAACTTGTTTTATATTTTTCTATATTGTATAGAAATAAGCCTATTTCTATACTTTTTAACTCTTCTCTTAAACTTAAATACTTCTTTGCTTTTTCTGATTGAGCTTTTAAAGGCTCAATATTTGCTTCTATTTCTGCCAAAATATCATTAATACGAAGTAAGTTAAGTTTAGTATGTTCTAGCTTTTTCTCACTTTCGGCTTTTCTAGTTCTGAATTTTACAATACCAGCTGCTTCTTCGAATATGTGTCTTCTATCTTCAGATTTATTGCTCAAAATTTCATCAATTTTACCTTGTCCAATTATAGAATATCCATCTTTTCCTATTCCTGTGTCCATGAACAATTCTAAAACATCTTTTAGTCTACATGGTACTTTATTAATATAGTATCCAGTTTCTCCGCTTCTATATATTTTTCTTGTAACTGTTACTTCTGTATATTCTATTGGAAGTGCTCCATCAGTATTATCAAAAACCAGTGATGCTTCAGCAAATCCTAAAGATTTTCTATTTTGAGTTCCTGCAAAAATAATATCTAAAGATTTTGTCCCTCTTAGGGATTTCATACTTTGCTCTCCAAGCACCCATCTTATACTATCTGATATATTACTTTTTCCTGAACCATTTGGTCCTATAACTGCTGTTATTCCTGGCATAAATTCTAATACTGTTTTATCTGCAAAGGATTTGAATCCTTGTAATTCTAATCGTTTTAAATACATTTATTATCACCTTTTGTTTTTGTTTTCTACCTGTTTAGTTTATACTATTTTACATAGAAAAGTCAACATTTTACTTCTTTAATTTTTCTACAAAACAAAAGCCATTTACATCATTGTATTTTTTCTTTTGTTTCTCATCATTCTTATCATTGGTTTCTTCATCTGATATATCTGCTCCTACAAACTCTTCTTCTGGTTGGTCTACAATAGTTTTAGCAATATTGTATATTAATTTTAGTTTCTCTGGACTGCATGTTTCAAGTATCTCTTCAAAATCCTTATTTAAGTAATTATCTGATTTCGGAACTGTACCAGATAATAAATATTCCATAGATACATCTAAAACTTGACTTATTTGAGCTAACCTTTTTAAATTTATAGGATGCCCTTTTTCAAATCTAGATAGATATGTAACCGCTATATCAATTTCTTCTGCTAACTTTTCTTGTGTATATCCTTTATTTTTTCTTGCTTCTTTTATTCTCTGCCCAATTAAATAATAATCGATATCCATATCACCAACTCCTATTCTAGAGTAAATATATCATTATAAGTTTTTGCTGTCAATATTTTTCATGAAATTAATGTGTAAAAATTTATTTCAAAGTTTCTTATTTTTCTTTTTTATTCTTAATACTATAATAAGCGATAGAAAATATTCTACCGCTTTATTATGTTTTATCTTATTTTATATATTCATATTGTGATAAATCTGGTTTTGCAACATCTTCATTTGTTACTTCTCCAAATTCATATTCTACACTTCTAATTTGTTTGTTATCTTGGAAAACCGCTAGTAAAAGACCTGTTTCTTTGTCGATATATTCTTCATGTCCTTCTGCCTTAATTGTATAGCAATCTTTTCCATCATATTTTCCTGTTCCTATCCATATCATAGGTGTAGCTGACATTAATATTCTTATACTATTATCTTTTGTATCTAAGCTTGATGATTGTAAATCTGGTATAAATGCTCCTTCATCTACTTTATATTTTTTTATAGGATTTTCAAAAAATACATATGCCTCTCCTGTACTTGTATCTATCCAAAATGTCAAGTTTCCTTCACCATTTTTTTGTCTAGTATTCATTTTCCATACTGTTCCTTTTCGATACACATTCATTATTGTATCTTCTGAGTCTGAATAATAGTGCCAATTATCCTCGAGTGTTGTTTCGTTATATCTTTCTTGCATATTATACAACATTCTCCATCTAATTCCTATTATTAATATTATTACTAGTACAATTGCAAATACTAAAAATATAAATCTCTTAAGTGTTATTCCTGTTCTGTGTTTTTTGTTTTCCACTTTTCTGTATGTTGAACCATTTGCTGTTCCCTCTGTTTTTTTATTTTCTTTTTGATTTTTTACTTCTTTTACTTCTTTTTCTTTCATTTGTATCCCCCTCTATTTTATATTTTTATAGCTTTTAGTTAATTTTCTTATATCATAATAAGTTTTTTTTTTCAATATTATTAATTTATTTTTTGATATTAAAAAAATCCCATGGCTACATTATAGCCATGGGATTGAAAGTTTGGCAGTTATTCTAACATGGTTAAATACTTCCCAGCACAACCTTCATGATAGTATCCATGTTGTCACCCAGAGGATCAAAAGTTTTCATATAATCTATTGTATCTTTTAGTATATGCCAATCAACATATACCAATTCCCCTTCTTCAATGAACTGAACTACACCGAGTTCTTTGACTTCATCAGGTAGAGTAACCTCTGGATATGTGTCGCGAACAAGAGCATTGGTCTTGTTCCAGTCATCATGTAATTTTTTTCGTTCATTCATTTTGAGTTCTTCCAGGTTTGGATTTCCCGCATTTTCCTGAAGTACTTTCATAAACTTAGCATCAATATTCAGACGCCCATACATGATAGCATCAGTGATAAGATGCCAGACATATCCCCTATAAAACGGGTTCGCCTTCTGTGTTTCTGATAATCCAGACCAGCATGCCCTAATATCAGGCTTACTACTCAGTCCATAATGTAACCCTTCATTGCTGTTTGCTCTTTCTTTCTGCAAAATGCGTGCCTGCAACTCACAATATTCTGGCATTTCACTTGTTCGAAGTGAGTCATACTTTGCATGTGCTGCCTCGATTCCACCACAGATCTTGACATGTTTCTTCAAGATGTCAGGTGCTTCTACACCAAGAACGAAACTCCGATTCTTTAAAGAATCTCCTCCACATACTGCAAGATGAAGATAATAACCAGGCATAATATTGCCTCCTTTCATTGTATGTGTACTACTAAAGCAGTACGATTGTAAACTTGTTACATCAAACATTATATACGTTTTTGCAGAATTATGTCAATTTTAATGTTGTATTAAGTTGAATTTTGAGCCTTTTTATGTTATACTACTACATATAAAAATAAATAGGAGGTATTAAAATGGATACTATTTCAACTGAAAACTTATCCAAAATTATTGCAGATGGTAAAAGCTATGCAATTATAACGCATAGACGGCCAGACGGAGATGCAATCTCTAGTTCACTGGCAATGTTCTGGTATCTAATTGATATCGGAAAGTCATCAAAAGACATTGATGTCATCATTCCTGAATTTCTTAATGATTTTTCTTTTATTCCGGGAATTGAGCATCTGAAAAAAGAACCTACGAAAGAAGAATATGATGTATTAATAGTTGTTGATTGTGCTAATATGCATCTATTGGAAGGAATCAATCTTTTAAAATCCGCAAAACAAATTATTTGTTTTGATCATCATGAAGAAACTTCCATAAATGCTAATTACTGCATTATTGAAAAGTCAGCTCCTTCATGTACTTGCATTCTTTACGACACTTTTCACTGCAAGGAGAAAAATTTTCTTACTTGCATTGCTACTGGATTAATTTCAGATACGGCTAACTTGTCTTTAAATGTAACAGATTTTGCTAAGGCCACTCTTAAATCTCTCGAGAATTTAGGCATAGATACAAACTATATTTTATCTAAGCTAAGTTCTCCAAGTAGCAGAACTATTAAATTATTCCAGATTGCCAAAGATAGAGGATGGTTTAAAACAAGTTCGGATAATGTTATCTTTTGTACTTATTTATTGCAATCTGATTTATTGGATTCAGAAAAGAATTTGAATACGGTAAATCATAAGGCTATTATTGCAGAACTCCAAAAGTCAGTAAAATATACTTCTCTTATTTTATTGATAGAGAATGAAAAAGGAGAATTTAAAGGCTCATTACGTACCTCTGATTCTAGTATTGATTTAAATAAAATTTGCTCTAAATTAGTGTCAGAGGGAAAGTTTTTAAAAGGTGGTGGTCATAGCTATTCTGCAGGTTGCACAGCAATTGGTTCATATTCTGATGTAATTGAATTGATTGCTTCTGAAATCTTAAACTATTAATATTATTTTAGTTAGGTACATTTATTTTGAAAGGAGACATCTATATGGGATTTAGTTTTCACAAACGGATTAAAATCGGAAATGGCACTTTTTTAAATATTAGTAAAAGTGGATTTTCCATCAGTCAAAAAGTAGGTAAAGCTACTATTAATTCGAGAGGAAGGACAACAGTCAACTTAGGTAACGGATTAATCTACAGAACTTCAAGGAAGAAGAAGAAAAAGAAATAATTGTACTAATCTTAGAAAGGTAGATAAAATGCAGCAAGTTTTATCTACCCTTTTTATTGAATTTTAATTATTGTAAACTATTGCTTTTTATGTAAATACATAGCATAATTTGAACTAGGTATTTTGTGTATTATATATCAAAAGCATATTGACTTTGATAGCTCAAGTGTATATGCACGAATACACTCTTATGAAAGGAGATAAAAACTATTAAAATTTGCAGAAAGGACGGTATGGCGAAATGAAAGACAAGAGAATTTTTCGGTTAACCCCGAAAAGAATCCATTGCCCAATTTGTGATTCTTGGCATGATTGGGAAGGTAAAACGTTACAATCATATAATAAGCAAAATCCTTATATTTTTATTTGCAATGATGCAATTAGAGTTGAGCTTCGCTTATGGGTAGAAAACGATTGCCTTAGTATTGAATCATCATATCTTTGCGACAAAATCAATAATTATATTTATGATACAATATTTTTAGATGACATTAATTGTGATATGGAAGAACCTATTATCAGATTTTCTACTTCTATTTCTACTGATGATATTATTTGTTCTGATGAATGTACATATTGCGATTCATGCTGTTTACCAATGTGTGGTGATAAACGCGACGATGGCGATGATGAATACCAACTCAATTTAGAGTTTGAAATTGAATTTGCTTCAAGATACTTTGATAGATATGTTCAGTTAGACAGAGAAGCCAAAAAAGAAACTATGCGTCAACAGGAACTCGAAAAGCAACAAACGGAAAAAGCTATTCATCATCAGGAACTTGAAAACCAGTATGAAGAAACAGAAGCTACTAGTCAAAGCAAGGAGGATTCAACTATGGAAAAAACAACACAGACAGCAGAGATAACAAGAACAAGCATCTGGGAGCAGCTCTACAAGCATGCACCTGAGGAAAACGTTAAAATCTTAAAGGAGTGGGCCAGCAAATACAAACCCACATTGAAGTGGGCTGTGCCGGTACTTAGCATTTATGCTGCTTATCGGATTCTGAACTCTAAGGATTCCAATCTCACTGTCGAAAACATTGATGGCGAGTGTGAAAGAAAGCTCGGATTCAGTCTTGACCTTCTTAAAGACAAAAAAGCTCTCAGTGAGCTGATGGTCCTTGGTGGGTTGACTGCTGGAGCATATGCTGCAATAAAAGCTGTTTCAAGCATCTATAAAAAAGATGATGAAACAGATGTGTCTGTTGAAGAAATAGAAGCAGGCATGGACAAGTTGGACGGCGTATCTAAAAAGTTTGGCTTTATTCAGCCCAAAACTGAGGCGTTGCTTCCTATCGCAACTTCTGTCATCATTGTATATGTGATGACTCAGAAACCTAAATGGTTCGAAGTTGTAAAAGATAAAGCAAGCAAACTTGGTGGAAACTTATCTACCAGAGCATCAGTGTATCTTGAGATGGCGAAACTCTTCATCGCTGACAAGCTGAACATCGATTTGAACAATGAAGAAGATGCTCAGAAATTCAAGAAGTTTGCACTTCTTGGAGTCATTGTCGGCGTTGGAGCACTTGTCTATGGAAAGAAAATTTTCGGAGACAAAGCTGTTTCTGAAGATAATGAAGCAAAGAATGAAAAAAATGAAAAACTTGAGGCTTTCATCTCGCAGGTACTTTCTATCATGGAAAAACTTATGCCGACGGCTTTTACTGGAGCTACAACCTTCTTGGTTACTAAACATGTGCTGAAAGCTAAAGAAGAAGATGTAGTTGATGTTGAAGCTGAAGAATCTTCTGAAGAGACAGAAGAAAAAGAAACTCCTGAAGCTAAAGAAACTGTTCCTGCTTCTACCAAGAAAGTAGATGAGAAATAGTTTAATTAAATAATAGTTTTTATCTCACACAACAGACCCTACGGCAATGCCTTAGGGTCTGTTTCGCATTTTTAAATCTAATAAATATTTTCTGAATTTTTTTACCTATCTAAAAAAACTCCTTCTGTGTAAATAATACAATTTTTCGACTCATTCGTACAATAAATTTCTCTTGACAATAAACGAATTTAGGCATATACTAGACGCATGAAATAGAAGTAATTTTCTATTTAAAAAATCAATAAAAAGGCGAGTTAAAAAAACTAAATTTATGCCTTAGAAAGGAATGAAAAAAATGGACAACATGATAGAAATTAGATGGCATGGTAGAGGTGGACAAGGTGCAAAAACAGCATCATTGCTTCTTGCAGATGCCGCATTTAACACAGGTAAATATATTCAAGGTTTCCCTGAATATGGTCCTGAAAGAATGGGGGCTCCATTAACAGCATACAACAGAATTAGTGATACACCAATTAGAATTCATAGTAATATCTATTATCCAGATTATGTTGTAGTTGTAGATGATACTCTTTTAGAGTCAGTTGATGTAACTGCTGGTCTTAAAGAAACAGGAGCAATTGTAATTAATACTACAAAATCAGAAGATTATTTGAGAAAAGCTTTGAAAGGATATAAAGGAGATATCTATACAATAGATGCAAGAAAAATCTCTGAAGAAGCATTAGGAAAATATTTCCCTAATACTCCAATGCTTGCAGCTATTATCAAAGTTGCTAAAATTATGACAGACGAAGAACTTCTTGAAGATATGAAAGGTTCTTTTAAACATAAATTTGCTAAAAAGCCTGAAGTTATTGATGGTAATATGAAGGCTTTAGAAATGGCATTAAAGGAGGTTAAAAAGATATGACAGAAATAAACGCAAATACACCTATGGAGAAAATGACTCCTGGTGGTGATATCTATACTGCTGGAAATGCTAGAGAATTTAAAACTGGAGATTGGAGAAGTGTTAAACCTGTTTTCTTAAGTGAAAAATGTAAACAATGTGGATTATGCTTCCCTGTTTGTCCAGATGATGCAATTCCAGTTAATAAAGAAACTTTACAAAGAGAAGATTTTAATTATGATTATTGCAAAGGTTGTGGAGTATGTGCTAAAACATGTCCATTTGGTGCAATTGAAATGAGAAAGGAGGACGAATAGTATGGGAATAAGAGAAAGATTAAGTGGAAACGAAGCTGCTGCAACAGCTATGAGACAAATTAATCCTGATGTTGTTGCTGCATACCCTATCACTCCTTCAACTGAAATACCACAATATTTTTCAACTTTTGTTGCAAATGGTAGCGTAGATTCAGATTTCGTTGCAGTTGAAAGTGAACATAGTGCAATGAGTGCATGTATCGGTGCAGAAGCTGCTGGAGCAAGAGCAATGACAGCTACATCTGCAAATGGTTTATCATTAATGTGGGAAATGATTTATATAGCTTCTAGTTTGAGACTTCCTATTGTTTTATCATTAGTAAATAGAGCTGTATCAGGACCTTTAAATATCCATAATGACCATTCAGATGCAATGGGAGTTCGTGATAGCCGGTTGGATTATGCTATTTT
Organism: uncultured Clostridia bacterium; assembly: GCA_944388745.1. Classification (GTDB taxonomy): domain Bacteria; phylum Bacillota; class Clostridia; order TANB77; family CAG-508; genus CAG-269. The sequence continues at coordinate 11,768 of CALXJZ010000015.1, read as the reverse complement.
CAGAAAACAACCAAGAAGCATATGACAACACTTTAATGGCTCATAGAATTGCAGAACATAAAGATGTTAGACTTCCTTTAATGGTTTGCCAAGATGGATTTATAACATCACATTCTATTGAAAATATTGAATTAGTAGAAGATGATAAAGTAAAAGAATTTGTTGGGGAATATCATCCTGAACATTATTTATTAAATAGAGATGAACCAATAGCAGTTGGTCCATTAGATGTTCAAAGTTATCTATTTGAGCATAAAGCACAACAAGCAGAAGCAATGGAAAATGCTAAAAAAGTTATATTAGAAGTTGCTGAAGATTTCGAAAAAATGACAGGTAGAAAATATGGATTTTTCGAAGAATACAAATTAGATGACGCAGAAGTTGCTATTGTTTGTATGAACTCAACTGCTGGAACAACAAAATTTGTTGTTGATAATTTAAGAGAACAAGGAATTAAAGCAGGTCTATTAAAATTAAGAGTATTTAGACCATTCCCAGTAAATGAAATTGCTAAAGCATTATCTCATTTAAAAGCAATTGCAATTTTAGATAAAGCTTCTTCATTAAATGCCGCAGGTGGCGCTTTATATGAAGATGTAACATCAGCTATGTATGTAAATAACTACCACGTACCTGCTGTAAACTATGTTTATGGTATTGGTGGTAGAGATACTAAAGCAGATGAAATCGAAGGAGTTTATAAAGATTTATTAGAAATCGCAAAAACAGGAAATATAGATAATCCATATCGTTACTTTGGATTAAGAAGGGAGGTAAAATAATATGGCATATAATTTAAAAGAAGTTGTAGCAAATAAACCTTCAAGATTTACAAGTGGTCATAGAATGTGTGCTGGATGTGGAGCTCCACCAGCAGCAAGAATGATTATGAGAGCCTTGAAACCAGAAGACCATGCAGTTGTTGCAGGAGCTACTGGATGTATGGAAGTTTCAACATTTATCTATCCATATACTGCTTGGACAGATTCATTTATTCACACTGCATTTGAATGTGCTGGTGCAACAATATCAGGTGTTGAAGCTGCTTATCATTCTATGAAAAAACAAGGAAAATTACCACAAGATGGTGAAACAAAATTCATCGCATTTGGTGGAGATGGTGGAACTTATGATATAGGTTTACAAAGTTTATCAGGTGCAATGGAACGTAGACATGATATAACATATGTATGTTACGATAATGGTGCATATATGAATACTGGTATTCAACGTTCATCAGCAACACCAAAATTTGCTGATACAACAACATCACCTGCTGGAAAAGTTATACCAGGAAAAGCTCAACCAAGAAAAGACTTAGCAAAAATCATGGTAGGACATCATATTCCATATGTTGCACAAACAGTTGGATATATGAATTTCAAAGATTTGTATGAAAAAGCTGAAAAAGCAATTTATACTGAAGGACCTGCATTTTTAAATGTTTTAGCACCATGTCCTAGAGGTTGGGGTTATCCAACAGATATGTTAATGCAAATAAATAAACTTGCAGTAGAAACATGTTATTGGCCACTATATGAAGTTATAGATGGAAAATATAAAATAACATATAAACCAGCTAAAAAATTGCCAGTAGAAGAATTCTTGAAACCACAAAAAAGATTTAGACATATGTTTAAACCAGGAAATGAGTGGATGATAGAAGAATTCCAAAAACTTGTAGATGAAAGATGGCAAGAATTGTTAGACTTAGAAGAAATCACAAACAAGGATTAGAATAAAAAGACAGAAAAGGTGTAATTATTCCTTAACTGTCTTTCAGTTATTATTTTTTAAAGAGTATATCGGAAAGTTTGTGTAAACTTTAAACTTCTTATGATAATTTTTTAAAATTTTGGATAATCGAATTGGCAAAAATAATTATTTAAGATAAATATATATTATCTTATGATATATTAATTTGTCAAGGTTCAATTAACAGAGTATGTCAATTTACATTTTTGAGCATACTTTGTTTTTATATCAACATGGTAAATATTACCATATTGATAACTATTCTGTCTGGGAAAAATGTATGCATTTCTGCTAAAGTAACTCCCCAATTTTGGTATCTGCTTGTCCATTTTCCTGTTATTATTTTTGTTGATAAATATATGCTTTTTTCTAATGATTGAATTGTTGGAAACACTCTACGACCTTTATTTAACCTTTTATAGCTATTATTTGGATTTTTTTTAATTATCCACTTATTAATATTTTATAATTAAAATATTCTTTTACTCCATCACACCAAAAACTTATTTTATAATTTATATAACTTCCAACTGTTATATCATTTTTTGCATCAAATGTAATTTCTGTTGTCAATGTCACACTATTTCCACTTTTTAATGTTGTATTTGATAAACTAGCATTTGTTGGATTCATTAGTCCATCTGGATCATATTCTTCTATTTGTATTTGTCCTTCTGTATATAATTTCTCTGAGTTATTATTCATAGAAAATGTAAATGTTACATCTTTATTGTAGGTACCTATCCATAATACTTTATTAGCATTCACTAACTTTGTAACTACTGTATTGTTTCCTTCATATTCATCTCCAGCTACATCAAACACTCTATAAAGAATACCAACTGAAGTAAAACTTGTATTTGTAGAGAGTCTTCCATTCTCTTGTTCTACGACTTCTATTTGTAGCACTGGTTCTATATAATTAAACATTACCGTTCCATTAATATATAAATTTGTTTGCCATAATGAATAAGAAGTGGACATTAAGATTATTATAATTATTAAAATTAGTAATATATGCCATGCTTTAACTGTTTTATTTTTTCTTTTTAACTTATATTTCATTGTCCTTTCCTAGCCTTTTAAAATATATCTATATGTCGTATTACCTGTCATGACACTAAACCAAGCCTCTTGTTTTTCATTATCGAAGTAATATAAGATTGGTTTAAATAGTTCTTCTGAAACTTTGAAGATTTCACCAAAATCTTTAACATGCACAACATTTTCTGGTAAATCATGTGGTTTTGTACTAATTTGAACGATTTTATCTTGGCAAAGTTTTAATATTCTATTTAGTTCTTGTCTAAACTCATTTTTAACTCTATTTGTAGTTCTTGCTCTTAATATATATCTTAATATTGTCACTGACATAATTATTAAGATAATATCTAATATTACTACAAATATATTTTTAGCACCATTTACACTATATTCATCAGAAATAAATTGTTTTTCTTCTTTATTATTCTCCCCTGTTATTTTAGTTGTTTTTTCTGCTAAATTAATTTTTACTACTGGTTCATAATTTACATCAATTTGATTCTCTTCAACATTGGTTTGTACATTTACTTTTAATATAACATCATATTTAGCAGTGATTGACATTCCTAGTTCTTGCTCAAAGTCTTCTAACAATTGGTTTTTATCTTTTAAATCTAAATTTAAAGTTTCATTAATATTAATTTCTCTCCCTGAAACTTCTTTAGTTTGTTCATCTAAAATTGTTTCTTGTTCATCTATTATTTTTTGTTCTTCACCATCTTTTGTATAAACTGCCTGCATTCTTCCAATTACAGAATAGGTGTATTTTAGATTTGCATCTTTATCAGCGATATATTGATAATTTAATGTTAAATCTGTTGTATCAATTAAATCTGTTACATAAGCTATTGACTCATCTTTTTCTTCATTTTGCTTTATATATTTATTATCAATTATATTTACATTATAATCATAACTAAATTTGTTCGTATAATTATAGATTTCTCTTGTTCTAGTTTTCACATTTTCATTTGATATATTTTTCAAAAGACTAATAAAGGAAGTAATTAAAAGAAGAATAGAAATGAAACTGCCAATATATTTGGTTGATTTACGTATTTTATTTTTTTGTTTTGTTCTCATTTTTACCTCCTTTTCTCTTTAGTCTTTATTGATTTTATTTCCTGTTTCTACTTCTATAGTCTGTTCATTTTCTTCTACAATATGTAACCAAATTGCTGGATAACCTAAATATCTTATCTTAAATATCACTTTTCCTATAAGTTGATTCTCTCTTACTTCTTCTTTATCTTGTGAATTATTATTATCTCCTTTTGTTATAAAATAATATTCTCCATTTTTTTGATTTTTCTCTATAATTCTATGTATTATTGTATATCCTTCCATTTTATATTCAATTATATCTCCTACATTAACATCATTTGCATTGCATTTTTGTATAATTACAATATCACCTATATGTAATTCGTTCTCCATGCTTCCAGAAGCTATTGCAACTGGCTTTATTGGAAATATTCCAATTGCAAACCATATAGCTAAGATAATTGCTATTACAAGTGGAATTATATTTCTAGGGTCTGAATTTATAATGTTTTCTCGATTTTTAAATATATTTAATTTATTTTTTGTATATCTTATATATAAAAACAAAATTATTGGTATAGTTATATCTATTATAGCTGTCATAACCCATGGTGAATTTGGCAAAATTGGAGATATCCAAAAATATAAATTAGTAACTATTTGATATATAATTGAAGCTATATAATTCCCATTTATGGCAATGTATGAAAATAATGCGTTTTTTGCTACATTTGGAAGAATTGTTTGTATTGTATATTTTACAATTGAAAAGACTGTTATATTTGTACCTATAAATCTAGTTATTTCTATATCTATTATTACATATATAACAGTTATCATTATCGCAATTTTATTTTTGTCTTTTTCATATACATTATTAATTAATTTGTATCTTACAAACTCCTTTGCTACTAGAATTGTTCCTGTTATCCATAAATTATGTAATAATCCAATTGGGGTTGTACTATATGGGTTCTTTCCAAATGTTACAAATAATCCTGATAACATATATACAATAATAAATACTAATGTTGCAATTATTGTATATTCTACTATTTGTTTTTTTAGTTTTCTATTTTCAATGTTTCTTCCTAAGAAATAATGCAATACTATTGAAAGACCTATCCAAAAAGCCGGATTTATTATATATAAATATATTACATTTATATATTTTACAAGCTTAATACTGCCTAATATTCCAAATATAAGTATTAAAATAATTATTCCAATAGTTGCATTTTTTGATTTTTGCATGTTTTTCCTCTTTTATATAATATTGCTTTAGATTAAATTAGGATTTTTCTTAGGCAATAATTGATTATATTGCCTAAGTATTTTTAATTAGTTGTATTATTATCAGTATGACTTGGCGTCAAATTAACTTCTGTTGTGTCTTGAGTATATTCATATGTGATTGTAAATGTTTGCTCTCCTAAATCTGTTGCAGTAGAATCAGCTTTCCATTTTATAGCAAATTGAGCTGTACAAGTCCCCCCAGCTGGTAATTTTTCATTTGTACTTGGTGCAGCTTGTGTGATTTCTATATCTTCAGATTCAGGTCCATCAATACTGAATTTTTCTAATTTAGCTGGTGTATTACCGTTATTTACAACAACAGCTTTTAAAATCACTCCATCACCTGGGTATGCTAAATTTATAGTTGCTGTTATTGTTTCACTATTCGAACCACTTATTGTCGCTGTTCCATGTGTTGAATCAGTTGTTCCTTCTGAATTCTTTAAAGTTGCACTTTGGAATTTTACATCCCATGTTCCTGTCCCAGTAGCAGTACCATTAATAGTTAAAGTTGAACTAAACGCTGCGTATCCTATAGCTAAAGCTAATAGTAAAACAATCAATACTATAATAGCATTACTCTTTTTTGATTTTTTCATCACGTATACCTCCTAATTTATTCTCATTAATATTTTAGTTTATTATGTATATATATTCAACTACACTTTCTTATCATTTTTATTACATTTTTGTTACATTTTAGATGTTTTTGTTATATTTTTGTTGTTTTTCTGTAATAGTTTTTTGTATTTTTTTATGTTATACTTTAAATATGAATATGATAAAAGAAGGAGATTTTGACCATGACTATAAATACATCTTATAATCTTGACTTTCTGAATAATTATTTTACTTCAAATGAATTTAATTTTATTAATAATGCAAATTTAGAAAATCAAAAATTAGATGAAATAATTTTAAAAGAAACAAAAACAAGAGATATTATTGTTAATTTTATTAATAATTTACATGATTATATTTCTGATAGTAATCATGAATCAAATACTGAATTTTTGGCTCTATTATCAGAAGTTCAAGAAATATTTGAAAAGATTAATAATAATATAAAAATAATTCAAGATTTAAAAGATGATTCTTCAAAAATTCTTGATAAGATAGTTGAATTATTAATTAACATAGAACAAAATCATGATAATCCTAATAGTTATACTAATCAAATTCAAAATCTAAAAGAGATGATTAATGATTTTTCAGTAAAAAATGAGGACGTGAGGTCTAAAATTTTATTGAATGATATAAAAATAGATACATTTTTTCAAAAAAATATTGTAAAAAAATATCTTTCTTCTTTTGATACTGAAATTCATTTAACAGATAAAACTAATATATCTTCATCAAACAAAAATGATTTATCTGTTAATAAAAAAATTACCAATTCAAATGAAGAAGAAAATATTCAAGAAAATCATACTTTAATAGTATCAGAAAAGTTGAAAAAAGTATTTTTACCTTATACAAAACATGAAATTTCTTTATACTTAGAGCAATACCCTAATTCTTACACTTCTTATCAGGATGTAATAGAAAAAGAATTTGTTTTGTCTTTAGATTATTATATGAAACATCCTGTTGTTGCAAGGTTTAGAGAGGCTTACTCTTTAATTAGAGATAGGGAATCAAAATCTGTTATTGATGCTTTTAAATTTGCTCTTGATAATATGTTTCGCTATGAATTGAATCCTGTTATTATCGCTGCTTGCAAGACTCAAGAACAATTAGAACATTATTTGAATTGTTTAGAGAAAAATAAATTAGAAGATTTTAAAGATTTTGAAATAAAATTTGAAGTAGCACCTTTAGGGATTTAGGGGACGGTCCTTCTTTTAAAGTGTTTAATTGATTATATGTTTTGTTAAATATAATTTCTTTACATATTGTAAATATTTAAATTTCAAAGCTCATAGAAAATAAAAGACAGAAAAGGTGTAATTATTCCTTAACTGTCTTTTATATTGTTTAATTTACTTGTGCAAATGTATTTTTACACTTGCATTTGGTTTAGATTTCGTATTTTTTGGCTTCTTTTTCAAACCAAGCAACGGCTTTTCTTTCTTCTTCATACCCTTCTGCACAATATGCTTTCATGAAACTTTCTCCTAATTTGCATCCTTCCATTTCTATTATGTTCCTACAATAATCAAAATTTCCTGTGTCACTATAATAAGAAATTAGAAGTCTTTCTGCAATAGGATTTTTTTCAGAAACTTCTAATTTAGTATTTGCATCCTTAACATATTCAATAATACAAATTACATTAGCTTGAATAGCATGAAGTCTTTCTCTAAAAGCCTTTAAAAGTCTTGATACTGTGTCTTTCTCATATTCTACTTCATCTATTTTTCCTTCTAAATCACTCATCCCTTCATACATAGAAAATGCACTAATGAAGTTTCTCGCGACTGAATCTGATAAGCTGACTAATTTTCTAATCTTATCAAATTCACTTGAATTAAAAGCCTGATTGTAGCTACTTACTTTTTCGTCTAACTCCTTTTTTTCTTCTAATTCACCTTTTTGTTTCTTTAACTCTTCCCATACTTTAACCAGACTTTCATAAATTTTTAAATAGATTTCATAGCACCGACATTCAGTATCAAAAGCCTCCTGTAATGGTTTTTGTAGAATTATTGCAACATTGTCACTTTTCATAAAGTTCTCCTTTCTAAACCTTTTTCAACAAGTTACTGTTATGATTATATCATGATTTTATGTATATTACAATCATTTTCTCATTTATCCTTATATTTATTTATTATTTTTACTGATTTTCCTTGCAATCTACACTAGAGCATTGTATAATAAAAATTAATTTTACAAAAGGAGGCTGAAATGGAAAATTTAGATATAGATGAAAACAATAATATAAATTCAAAAGATGAAATAGTATCTCACGTTGAAGTTTCTCTTAGACAATTAAAAAAGCTGATGATTTCATATACAAATAATAAAGAAACTATTTCTAAAGCTGATAAATTAGCTTATTGGTTAGAAGATTATTCAAGATTATTAAGTTTTGAAGATGATTTCAATCCTAACTACTTAAAAAGCTATCATCGTGGTGATGTAATTAAAGTAAATCTTGGATATAATATAGGAAATGAAGAAGGTGGCTTGCACTATTGTATAGTTATTGATAGATTTAATCCTAAAAGTTCTGGAATTGTAACAGTTATTCCTTTGACTTCTTATAAAGGAAAATCTTTGCACTATTCTTCTGTATTTTTAGGAAATGAGATATATTTAAATTTTAAAGAAAAATATGATAAATTAATGTTAGAATTGTCTCAAAAAATCAACTCTATCAATGTAGAAAACTCTACTCAAGAAGAAATAAAGTCAGCTCTTGATAACTTAGCATTTGCTAAAAAAGTAAATTCAGAAATGTCAAAGATGAAAAAAGGAAGCGTTGCATTAATTAGTCAAATAACTACAATAAGCAAACAAAAAATATATGATCCACAAAAAAAGTCTGATGTTCTATCAGATTTAAGAATATCTGATAAAAGTTTAGATTTAATTAATGAAAAAATCAAAAAACTATATATAAAATAATTTTTAAAAAATATGAAAAAAATGTATATTTTATTTGACAATAATAATAATATGTATTATAATTAAATTACAAAGTTGGGTAACATTACGTTAACCGCAACACAAAAAGAACACAAAAATAGGTAGGTTTCATACTACCTATTTTTTTCATGTTTTTCTATTCTTCTTCTGGTGCTTCAACTGGGCAAACTCCAGCACATGTACCACATGATATACAAGCTGATTGATCTATTACAAATTTATCATCACCTTGTGATATACATCCTACTGGACATTCAGCTGCACAAGCTCCACAAGATATACATTTATCTGTTATTTTATATGCCATATTTTTCACCTCCTAATCCCTATCTTCTAATTCTTCTAGTTCTGGATCATTTATTTCGTCTACTTTATCATTGTCTTCTTCTACGTCTTTTATTACTATCACATCTTTTGCGTCATATTTTTTATATGTGTTTACTTCGCCATCTTTGGATTTTACTCTTAGTTGTTCTTTTAGCGTTTCTACAGAGTCTACTTCTCCAACTCCATCTTCTGTTTTTACTATTGCTCCAACTTTTGGTAATCTTTTTGCTTTTTCTTCATATACGTCATTTTCATATTTTAAGCAACACATTAGTCTTCCGCAATTTCCTGATATTTTTGATGGATTTAATGATAGATTTTGTTCTTTTGCCATTTTTATTGATACTGTTTCAAAGTCACTTAAGAATGTGCAACAACATAGTTCTCTACCGCAAACTCCATTTCCACCAATTCTTTTTACTTCGTCTCTTACTCCTATTTGCCTTAGTTCTATTCTTGTTTTGTATATTGCTGCTAGGTCTTTTACTAAGTCTCTAAAGTCTATTCTTCCATCTGCTGTAAAGTAAAATAGTATTTTGCTATTGTCAAATTTGTATTCTACATCTGTTAGTGTCATGTCTAATTTGTGTTCTTTTATTTTCTTTAAACAGGTTTCAAATGCTTCTTTTTCTTTTTTTCTACATTCTTGGTATTGTTTATGGTCTTTATAGTTCGCTATACGTATTACTTTTTTTAGTGGTGCTAATATTTTTTCATCTTCTATATATCTATTTGGTATAACAACTTCTCCATATTCATCACCTTGAGCTGTTTCTACTATTACTTTGTCCCCTCTTCTTACTCTTAAGTTTTTTGGATTGAAGAAATATATTTTTCCTAGTTTTTTAAATCTTACTCCTATTATATTTTTCAAATTGTTTTACACCCTTTCTTTAAGATTAAATACTAGATTATCTATACACATATCATAATTTCCATTTTGTTTCAATCTTTTTTTAGTATCTTCTACAATTTGTATACAATCAGTGTATAAATAATTTTGTCTTGCTTTTTTTAATAGTAAAATATTTATATAATCTAATATCTCAAATATTTCTTCTTTTGATTTATATATTGGTTCTGCTAATTTGTATAAATCTATTATATCTTTTTTATCCAAATTTTCTACAAATGCTATTATTTTTTCATATTCTTCTTTTTTGTCTTTTAACTCAATTGCCTTTCCTATACTTCCTTGAAATATGTCTAGCATTTCATCATCTATATTTGATATTGCTAATGCAGTTTGCAAATATTTTTTTATATTTTCATTTGATATTGGTTCAAAATGTAGAATCATGCAACGTGATTTTATTGTTGGTAAAAATAGGTTTTCATTTGAACCTATTAATATTATCGTTGCATATTCTGGCGGTTCTTCTAAGGTTTTTAATAAACAATTTTGTGCTTCTTGAGTCATCATGTCTGCATCGTCTATTATATATACTTTGTTATTTGATATTATAGGTTTTTCTTGTATCTTTTTTTGTAGCTCACGTATTTGCTCTATTTTGATGCTATTCCCATCTGGTTCTATTATTGAGAAGTCTGGATTATTATTTGTTTCAAATTCAATACATGATTTACATGTACAATTATTATTATCGTTTCTATTTAAACACAATATGTTTTTTGCAAATTCTTTTGCAATTATTTTTTTTCCTATTCCTTGTATTCCTACAAACATATAGCTATGTGATATTGTATTGTTTTGTATTGATTTTTGTAATATTTGTTTATTTTTCTCATTTCCTAAAATTGTTTCAAACATTTAATCAAATCCTTTAATCTACATGACCCCATTTATTCAATGGCCAAATTCTAATTGCTACTGTACTTTCAATTTTCTCTAATGGTATACATCCGAAAGCTCTACAATCTGTACTGTGATTTCTATTATCTCCCATTGCAAATACACAATTTTCCGGAACAACGAAATCATCAAACCCTACACCATTTGTATTTACATACAAATCTGTTACAATTCCATCTTGTAAGTATGGTTCGTCTAATTCTTCTCCATCAATATATACACTTCCATCTTTTATTTCTACATGTTCACCAGGTAAAGCAATTACTCTTTTAATATAACTTCTTTTTCCAATTTCCAAAAAGTTATGTATAAACCAATCAAATCCTGTTCGGTTATTATATTGTGCTACTGGATTGCTTTCATCTATTTCAGCGGCTGTATATTTGATTTTTGCAGGTTCTTCAAATGTTATTATATCTCCTCTTTCTGGTAATGTTTTTGTTGTTCTCCCCCATCTATTTAGCCATAATCTTTCATCTTGTACTAATGTTGGATACATAGATGACATTTTTACAATTGTTGGTGTTCCTATAAAATATCTAAATAGCATTGCTAATACTAATGCTATTATTATACAATATACCCACTCTAATATTTCTTTTGTTTTTTCACTCATGCTTTTATCACGTTCCTTTTTCAGATTTTCACTTCTTTATTATACATTATTTTTGCTAAGTTATCAATGAATTTTTAAATTTTTTTGCAGGGATTAGGGGACGGTCCTAAAAATCCCTAAAAAGGGGGATTTTTAGGACCGTCCCTGAATCCCTGTTTATTGCTTTGTAGGAATACGTACAACAACTTCTGTACCTTGTCCTACAACACTTTTTATATCTATACTTCCACCATTTTTATCCAAAATCTCTTTTGCAATTGAAAGACCTAAACCAGTACC